>NZ_UBIZ01000132.1:0-1271 GCF_900465275.1 Parafrankia sp. Ea1.12
CCACCCCCTCCCGCCGTGCCAGCCTTGTGTTGCGGTTCGACGTATGAATGTGGGTGGGTGACGCGCGTCGCCCCGAACGGGCCCGTCCAGACGAACGTTCCTTCCTGTGGTTGTGTCAGCCGCCAACGGTCGGAGTACTTCAGGCGGTGGTGCTTGCGGCATATCGGCCCGAGGTTCCGGGTGAGTGTCGGCCCGCCGGTCGTGTGCGCCACCGTGTGGTCGATATCCGCGCGTCGCGACGTACGGGCGCATCCCGGGAAGACAAAGCCACGGTTCCGTGCCCGCACATGCCGGGCCTGAGCCGCGGTGGGTAGGCACCGGTCCGCGATCTCGACGAGCGTGCCCTGAGGGTCGGTGAGGATTCGCCGCCATGTCGATCCGGGCCGTGCGGCCATCTCCCGGGCCACCGCCGCGGGAACCGGACCGTACCCGGGGATCTCCCCGGGATCCTCCGCCAGGCCCAGCAGCACCGTCACCGGCACCACGACCCGCACCTCACACGCAAGCGGCACCGCATGCTCAGCCCGCCCACACAGAAGATCGACGAGGACGTCCGCGCGGATCTGGTCACGGCTGCGGCTGTCCCCGCCGCCTCGGTGCGCGGCGATCCCCTGGGCGATCTGGTCGACCCGCTGGTAGCAGGCGGTCGCCTCCTCGGCGGGCAGCACCGCGGAGGAGGCAACTGGCCCCCTCCTCCCCCGGCGAGACCCACACCCGCCGTTCCTTCCTCCGGGCCCGCGCGCGTGCGGCCGCCCCGGCCGGATCCACCGTGTGCACGGCACGGCGGCACGCATCCGTCGCGTGGGGCAGCCGGCGCGCCACCGTGCACGCGAACAGCATCTGACCCGCCGCGGCCTGCGAGGACACCCCCAGCACCGCCGCGACGTCCTCCGGAGCGAACTCGTCGAACAGAACCTCCCGGCCGGCCGCCGGCGGCCGCAGGTCGGCGAACTGCGCCAACAGCCCCAGCAGGTCCGCGTTCCCCGCCGCTATCAACCGGACCGCCGCACCGATCCGCACCAGCAGCCCACGCACCCGCCCCTCGAACACCCCCTCCGTCTCCGAGAAGTCACGGGAACCGGAACCGTCCTCGTCGACCTTCGCACTCCGCACGGCATTCATGGCACCGACACCCACCCCACCATAGGATCGAACACACGTTCGACCATAAAGGTGTGTGCGCCACCCCGACAAGCACGAACCCGACGAGACCACACCAAGTTCACATTCGGCCCGGGAAGATTTCTCGTTGCGAACAGCCGGCGGACTCT
>NZ_UBIZ01000050.1:0-242 GCF_900465275.1 Parafrankia sp. Ea1.12
TGATCCGGGTTGATCAGGCCGAGCTGTCGGGTGCGCGCCGAGAAGAGGTCGGAGATGCCGTCGAGTGCGACCACCGTGAAGTACAGGGAGGGCTTCGCCTGAGCGACACCCGGGGACTGGTCGACCATCGCGCGCCTCGGCCGGTCCCGCTGGCCCGTCGAGGAGGTTCCCTGGCGGAGCGCGAACCCTGCGGACGAGGGGCCTGAGACGGACTACGACACCCTGCTCGCGGCCTCGATCAG
>NZ_UBIZ01000685.1:0-1341 GCF_900465275.1 Parafrankia sp. Ea1.12
CGGGTGTCGGTGGGGGCGTTGACGAAGGCGTTCCCGCCGGATCTGGTGGACCGGGTCCTCGAGGCGACGGACACGGTGGAGGTGCGCCGCCGGCTGCTGCCGTCCCGGCTGGTGGTGTATTTCGTGTTGGCGCTGTGGTTGTTCCGGGGCCGTAACTGCGGTTACGGGCAGGTGGTCTCCAAGCTGGTGGATGCCTTTTACCACCGTCGCCGCGCCGCTGACCTGCTGGCGGGGCTGCCGTTGGACCCGGCCGGTACGGTGGACGCCGGCTCCGGCCGTACGTGGAGGCCACCGAACGTCTCCTCGCTGGTCCGGGCGCGCGCCCGGGTCGGAGCGGACCCGTTGCACATGCTGTTCGACGAGGTCGCCGGCCCGGTCGGCACCGAGGGTGCCGCCGGGGTGTTCCTCTGCGGGCTGCGGGTCGTCTCGATGGACGGGACCACCACCGACCTGCCTGACACGCCAGCCAACGAGGCGGTGTTCGCCCGGCCGTCCAACGCCGGCCGGGCGGGGGCGTTCCCGCAGGTCCGGTGGCTGGTGGCGGCCGAGTCCGGGACCGGCGCCCTGGTCGGCGCCACGTTCGGCCCGTACACGGTCGGGGAGCAGAGGCTGGCCGCGGACCTGCTGGGCGCGTTCGGTCCGGGGATGCTGGTGCTGGCCGACCGTAACTTCCTGTCTCACCGGCTGGCCCGCGACGTGCTGGCGACCGGCGCGCACATCCTGTGGCGGGCCTCGGCGTCGTTTGCCCTCACCCCGACAAAGGTGCTGGCTGATGGCACCTACCTGGCCCGGTTGAACCCCGCCCGCGGGGCCGACGGCGCGGCGGTCACGGTTCGGGTAGTCGAATACACCGTGCACACCACCACCACCGGCGGCGTCGAATCCTGTTCGGAGCTGTTCTGCCTGGTCACAGACCTCCTCGACGTCGAGGAGTACCCAGCGTTGGACCTGGCCTGCGCCTACCCGGACCGGTGGGGCTGCGAGACCGTGATCGGTCACCACAAGACCGACATGGGCGAAGGCCAGCCCGTCCTGCGCAGCAAGGACCCCGAAGGCGTCGCCCAGGAGATGTGGGCGCTGTTCGCCGTCTACCAGGCGATCCACACCCTCGTCGGCGCCGCCGTGGACGCCACCGGCATCCCACCAGGCAGGATCAGCTTCCCGCACGCCCTGGCCGCCGCGACCGACACCGTCACGGCCGGTTTTCCCCCCTCACCAGCTTGACCTGGCGCTGGCCACCTTCCTCCTCAAGATCCTGCGACCCGCGACGTTCGTTCGCGACCGCCCCGACCGCGCCAGCCCGCGCAGAACCAAGAAGG
Source organism: Parafrankia sp. Ea1.12 (assembly GCF_900465275.1). Taxonomy (NCBI): domain Bacteria; kingdom Bacillati; phylum Actinomycetota; class Actinomycetes; order Frankiales; family Frankiaceae; genus Parafrankia; species Parafrankia sp. Ea1.12. Next base: position 1,320 of record NZ_UBIZ01000685.1, read on the forward strand.
CCGGTGACTTCCCCGCCCGCCG
>NZ_UBIZ01000330.1:0-45287 GCF_900465275.1 Parafrankia sp. Ea1.12
CCTCAGCCCGGCCAGCCGGCCGGACGGCCGGCGTCGGCATCCGGGCCCGACAGCCCGCCGGAAGGCCCCTCCGGGGCGCGGCGATGTCGGCACCACCAGCACGTCCCCCGTGGACGGGCGAGGACCCCTGGGGGGCCCGCGGACGGCCATCGGCGGGCCGCGAGCGACCACCGGCAGGTCCCGGGCAGCCGCCGGCGGGCCGCGCCCGGGACCGCGGGCGGCGGCGCATCACTGTGCTCGGGGTCCTCGGGGTCGTGAGCGTCATGTTCCTCGGCGCGACCTTCCGGCTGTTCGTCCATCCCCGGCGGGACTCCCCCGCCCCGGTCGACGCCATCGTGATGTTCGCCGGCAGCCCGGGCCGCCTCGAGCACGCGGTGAGCCTGGCCGTGGCCGGGTACGCGCCGACGCTGGCAGTCTCGGTGCCCACGGCGGACGACCCGTGCCCCCCGGCCATCCCGAACGTCGAGGTGATCTGCTTCGCCCCGGATCCGGTGACCACCCAGGGCGAGTCACGCTGGGTGGCCGCCGCGGCCGCCCGGTACGACTGGAAGTCGGTGCTCGTGATCACCTCGACCAGCCAGACGACCCGCGCGCGGCTGCGGCTGGGGCGCTGCTACTCGGGGCAGGTGCTCATGAGCCCGGTCGCGCCGGCAAAGAGCATGTGGCCGTACATGATCGCCTACGAGTGGGCCGCGATGGGCAAGGCGCTGATCGTCCAGCGGGACTGCTGACCGCTGCCGACCTGGCCGCTGATCTCGGCTGACCGCTGCCGGCCCGCCTGTCGATCAGCAGCCGCGCTGCCAGACCAGCGCCTTGACGGTCGCCGCGGTCTGGTAGGCGATCAGGTACGGCCACTGCCGTCGGGGGGTCCCGACGGCGTCCACCAGGACCTCACCGTCGTAGCAGCGCTCGATGCGCAGCCTGGCCCGGCTGTCCTGGGAGCGGTCCGTGACGAACAGGATCGAGCGCCAGCCGTGGATCCTGGCCAGGCGGCCGGCCTCGCGAGCCTCGCCCTGGGTGGTCACCGGGTCCGGCCAGAAGCAGATGACCTGGATGTCCCGGCCGACCTCGGCCGCGTCGGGGCACCGCCAGGTGCCGGGCATCGAGACCACCAGAACCGGGGCGATGCCGGACCTGGCCAGCTCGACGGCCTTGTCCCGCCGTTCGCCCGGACCCCCGAGCATGAAGATCGCGTCCACGGGACGCGGCTTGTCGATCCTCGGGAAGACGATCATTCGCACGTTCAGCACGGCGATCAGAAGCGCCGCACCGAGCACCCCGGAGCGCAGCGCACGCCGCCACCGCGGCCGCGCCTGCTGTGCGTCTGTGATCACACTCGTGACTGTAGACGGCGTACCTGTGGCCGCGGACCGGTCGAGACGTGCTCTGCTTCACGTTCCCCGACCACCCCCCGCGGTGAATCGCCCGGCGCGGCCGACGCGGCCGGCCGGAAGAAGTCAGCCGACGTCGCGTGACGGTGCCCCGGAAATCAGCCGGGCGCGGCGCACGCAAATACCGCGGGCGTCCATCCCGCATTCTGGTGGGCCTATGAGAGCCGGCTTCGCACCCCGCACCCGGCTCGCCAGGGCCATGCGGGCGGCCGGGCTCCAAGCCGGCCCGCCGGCCGGCGGCGAACGCTGTCGGGCGGTTCGGTGACCGGCCTGACCAGACATCACCGCACCCTCGCCCAGGCGGCCACGGCAGACATTCTCAGAGCACCACCCCCTTCGGGTGGAGGGGCCGAGTGAACCGGGTTTACCCGTGAGCAGCCGACACTTCATCCCATGGTCGACATCGCACCCCAGAAGAGATCTAAGCCACCTGCCACACGCACCGAAGGACCACGACGGAGTGAGTAAGGTGCTGATATAGTTCAGCACGCGGATGTCGGCCGCCGAGGTTTCGCTCAACCGACCTCGGCGACTACCGGGTCCGCGGTCATGCGCAGTGGCGCGGTGCCTCCTCATCCCATCCCTTGCCGCCCAGCTCCCGCCGCCCGCCGCGCCGTCCATCAGGCCGAGCCGGGCACCGCCGGCACCGGCGGCCGGGCCACCGCCGGCGCCGGTCCGACATCGACCGCCGATTCATGCCGTCCACACTTCCGTGTATCGGAGTGCTCGGCCGCCGAGAAAACCCATCAGGTTCTCCGGCTGCCCGGGTACCGGGCGCAAGAGGGAGATCTTCCGTGGCCGTCCTGACTACCACGCAGTTCACCGGCTCCGAGACCGAGATTCCGGGCCTTTTTGTGTTCGATGTTACGTCCATCGAGGATGAGCGCGGCTGGTTCCAGGAGAAGTTCCACCACGCCAAGCTCGTTGACGCAGGGATTCCCGCGAGCTTCCGGGTCGTCCAGAACAGCCTTTCCTACAACAAAAAGCTAGGCGTGACACGGGGCTTTCATGCCGAGCCCTGGGACAAGTACATATCGGTGGTGAAGGGCCGCGTCTTCTGCGCCTATGTCGACCTGCGAGCAGGGAAGAGCTTCGGAACCGTCGTCACCGTCGAACTCGACCGGAACCGAGCCGTCTTCCTGCCTCAGGGGGTCGCGAACTCCTATCAGACGATCGAGGACGACACCTACTATCTGTACAGCGTCAACGAGCACTGGAGTGCCGACCGGTACGACAGCTACGTCTTCGTGAATCTTGCCGACCCGGTCCTCGGTGTGCAGTGGCCCGTCCCGTTGCGTGAGGCCGTGATATCCGATCGGGACCAGCACCACCCGGCGCTGGCCGACGTGAGCCCGGTGGAGATCGCGCCGGCCGAGGTCGCCGGCCGCGGGGACACGGACCCGAGCTGACCGAGCACAGACTGGCCGGGCCGCCGGGCCGCCGGGCTGACCGGCGACCCAGCCTCACGGCCGGCTCGGGACGCCGTGCGGCGCCCAGCTCCGGACGACCCGGGCGGGCGCCCCTACCGCGAGACTGAAGTCGGGCACGACCCCCTTCACGACGCTGTTCGCGCCGACGACGGCGCCGCGGCCGATCGTCGAGCCCGCTGTGACCACACAGTTCTGGCCCAGCCAGGCGCCGTCGCCGATCGCCACCGGGGCGACGCCGGTGTGGCCCTGGTCCCGGATCGCGACGCCGGCCGCCCGGTAGGCGTGGTCATGATCGGCCACGTAGACGCCACGCGCGAACATCGCTCTGTCCCCGATCGTGATGCCGCGGACGGCCGACAACGTGCACCACCCGACGAACGACGAGCCCGCGCCGATTCGAATCACCGGCGCCGCCGGCTCGCCGTCCCCATCGATCACCTGGAACCACGAGCCGGGGCCCACATGGACGCCGGCGCCGATCGACATCCAGCGGGCGCCGTAGAGCCGGAACGGCGGCTCGATGTCGGTACGCGGGCCGAGCGCCCCGAACGACCCGGCCAGGAACCGGGTGAAGGCCCGGCTGCGGGCCCTGCGCCACAGGTCGAGGGACCGCTCGGGTAGCGAACTGCTCATGGCCTCGTCAGATGTCGGGACGGGTGACACGTGCCGGATGCGGGCTCGGGCGGGACGCGCGACTGGCTGGGGACGCCGCCCGTGGGCTCGGTGTACGGGGGGTAGCCGGGCCACCAGTCCCGCCGCCGACGCCAGAGCGCGCGCCAGTCGCTCGCACGCGCCCGCGGCCGCCCACGGGCCAGCCCCGACCCCAGATCGGCCAGGGCCCGCAGCGCCACCCCAAGAACGATCATCGCCAGGCAGAGCCGCTGCCGCCACCCCGTCCAGTGCTTCCTCGCCAGCGTGGTCTTCCCGCGGAGGACGAGCACGTGCTTGGCCGCCCAGTTCGAGGACGAGGCCCCGACGTGGTGCACGATCGCCGCGGTCGGGACGATCGTGGGGCGGTAGCCGGCGGCCCGCGCCCGCATCGACAGGTCGGTGTCCTCCCCGTACATGAAGAACCGGGGGTCGAACCCGCCCAGCCGTTCGAAGAGGCCGCGGCTGACCAGCAGCAGGCATCCGGTGACGACACCGACCTCGCGGACGCTGTCGCGCTGCCAGCGCCCGAGCGACTCCGGATCGAAGATCCTCGATCCGTGGAACATCGTCGACAGGCCGACCCCGAAGCACGCCAGGCTCCACAGGCTGGGTGCCCCCCAGCAGGAGCTCGGGTCGACCGATCCGTCCGGCCGCAGCGTCCGCCCGCCGTAGAGCCCGCAGGCCGGGTTCCGGCGGGCGAAGGTGAGGATCTCGGCGACCGCCCGATCGAGGACGACGGCGTCGGGGTTCAGCAGGAGCAGATAGTCCCCGTCGGCGTGGGAGGCCGCCAGGTTGACCGCGCGGCCGAACCCGAGGTTCGTCGCCGACTCGATCAGCCGCACCGCCGGGAACGCGTCCCGAATGGCGTCCGGGGAGCCGTCCGTCGAGGCGTTGTCGACGACGATGATCTCAATCTCGACCCCGGCCGGCTCAGCCAGGACGGACTCCAGGCACCGGACCGTCAGCTCGGCGGTGTTGTAGGACACGACCAGCACGGACACCTCGACGGTCACTGCTCACCCGCCGGGTGGGAGCCGGGGCGCCGCCCGGTGCCGTCCACACCGGCACGGCCGTTCTGCTCAGGCCGGTCCGCCTGGGCTGCACGACCGGAACGGGTCGACTCCCCGCGCTTCCCGATGACCTTCGCCGGAACACCCGCGGCCAACGCTCCGGCGGGCAACGACTTCGTGACGACAGAACCGGCGCCGACAATCGTGCTGTCGCCTATCGTCACGCCCGGAAGAACCACCGAGTTGGCGCCGACCCACACGTCGTTGCCGATGACGATGTCCGCCTCCCGCTTCGGCTGGCTGTCGATGACGATGTCCGGCAGCGTCTCGTAGTTCGCGGCCGTGAGAAACGTGCCCGGGCCGATCAGGGAGTGCTCGCCGATCTCGATCCGGCCAGTGCGGTCACCGGCCCACAGCGAAACCCGCTCACCGATGTGGGCGAACGCCCGTATCTCCACCCGCTCCCCGTTCCGGACGGAGACGTTCGGCGCCAGGCGGACACCCCGTTCGATCGTCATCCGGCGAACCTGCTGGACATGCGAGTAGTTGTAGAAGTGGAGGATCCGCAGTGAGTGCAGCAGGGCGCGGGCGTCGAGCAGGGAACGAAGAAAGCCGAGAACCCTGGTCACGTCGTCTCCTCAAGAAGGCGCCTGCTGCTGTCGTCACGCTCCCAGGCACCGAGGTCGCCGTGGCGGACCTTCCGGATGGCCAGCAGCTTCGCCACCGCCGAGATGGTGAGGTAGGCGGGGGCGGCGGTGAGCAGCCGGCGATCGGCGGCGACGACGGACAGCCAGGACGCGCTGCCGGTGTTCCGGTTCTCCGCGGGCACCAGCCCACGGCCGCGGAGTTCGATGTTCCCGGCGTACACCCGGATCTTCCTCCGGACGAAATCCCGCACCGTCCTCGCGGGATAGACGGTGAAGTGGACGGAGTCCACCGTGGTCCGTTCCTCCGCGCTGAACTGGTGGTAGAGGTACAGATCGTCGGCGATGGCCTCGGGAAAGCGGGTGAAACGCTTCCGCCCGACATCGCTGACACCGACGACCCCGGAGCCCACGTGCCCGTCGGCGACATAGGGCAGGCGCGTCCAGATCCGGTAGTAGTCGCGGACGGGCCGGGCCACCCCGGTCATGCACGGACGCAGCGCGGGCGCCGCGGCGAGCGCCGCACCCGTGCGCAGGACGTCGGCGACCTCGAGCAGCGCCGCTCCGGCGACCTCCACGTCGGCGTCGACGTAGAAGCGCGGGAAGGCCATGGCCGCCGCGTCCCCGGTGTTCAGGGCGGCCGCCTTGTTCGCCCGATCCGTCTCGATCACCCGGACGCCACGGGCACGGGCGGCCGCGGCTGTGCCGTCCGTGCATCCGTTGCACACCACGATCACGTCGAGTGCTCCGGTGGGCAGCCCGACGCTGAGCGCCGCGAGGCACCGTCCGATGACGGACTCCTCGTTGTGCGCCGGCACGACGACGCTGGCCAGGACGACGCTGGCTGGGACATCACCGACGCCGTGCGGCGCCGGGGCGGAGCCCGCGGAGAGCGGTGCCGTCACCCCGTCGCCGATCTGAGCTCGTCGCCCTCGTGGTCGCCGCCAGGTGCCGCCGCCGGTGTGTGGGAGCCGGCCTGCTCGCGGCGGCGTGGCGCCGGGACGGCGCAGTCAACCGGCCTCGGGCGGACCCGCTCGCCGGCCGGGCGCTCCCGCCCGGTGATGCGGTCGAAGACATCCACGTAGCCGGGGACCTGCAGGCTCCAGTCCAGTACCTCTACCGCGCGCTGCCGGCCCCGCTTGGACAGGTCGGCCCGCCGCTCCGGGTCATCGAGCAGCCGCTCGATCGCGGCGGCGAACCCGTCGATGTCGCCGGGTTCGACGTATTCCGCGATGTCCGCGGCGGTGACCCTGGTCTCGACGAGATCGAACGTGACCACGGGCAGGCCGTAGGCCATGTATTCCATGGTCTTGTTCATGGTCGACACGTTGTTGAGCGGGTTCATCGGGTCCGGTCCGACCGCCAGGTCGGCGGTCGAGAGGTATTTGTCGATCATCTCGTGGTCCGCGCGACCGGTGAAGGTCACGTGGTCGTCAAGATCCAGCTCCGTGGCGAGCGCGCACAGATCGTCATAGCAGTCGCCGAAACCGAGCAGGGCCATGTGGACGTCGGTGCGGCCGCGCTGGTGGACGAGGATGTCGAGGGCACGCAGCGCGTTGTCCACTCCGTCCTGCGGGCCCATCACCCCGAGATAGCAGAGCAGGAACTCGCGGCCTTTCCGCAGTTCCGGGTGGACTGCGCCGGGCCGCATCCGATCGGTGTCCGGGCCGCTGCGCACGACCGTCGTGTCCTGCCTGGTCCGGCCGCCACGGCGGATCGCGATCTCACGGTAGGAGTCATTGGTGGAGATGACGTGGTGCGACAGCCCGTAGGTGATGCGCTCGAGCGCGAAAAGGAAGGCGAGCAGAATCCGCGACGGGCGCTCGAAACGGGACTGGTAGACCTCCGGGCAGAGGTCGTGCTGGTCGTACACGAGGCGCACACCGCGCCGCCGATAGAATAACGCGAGCAACGCGTAGGTGTCCGGCGGATTGCACACCTGGATAACGTCGAAGCCGCGTTCCCGGTAGACCCGGCGCGCCAGCCGGGCGGTGCGCATCCAGCAGACAAAAAACTCTTTCATATATGAGAATACGCCGGACGTTGCGACGTACGGCTCGTACTTGTAGAGGTACACGTCGTCGAGCAGCTCACAGTCCGGGTCACCCGGCCCCTTGGGGCATATGACCCGCACCTCGTAACCGGCACTCACCAGGGCCTGACATTCCAGCCAGACCCGTCGGTCGAGCGGTACCGGCAGGTTCTGCACTATGATCAGCACGCGATTACTCAACGTCACCGCTCCCCCAGATTGACCAAGTGAACCCGCGGTGAGCGCCGCTGCTGGACAGGTCACCCACTGACGACATACTAGAACAGATGTTGTTCGATCCGTCCGGCCCTTTGGGGAACTCGAGATGAACCGGGCGGTCAGGCCGGTCAACGCATCAGGGTACAGTGCCCTGACCATGCGTTTTAGCGGAAAGCTTGATCGTTTGTGGTGAAATCCCGCACCGAGCCGGCCTCGCGATCTGCTCGCCGACAAGCATTCTTAGACGGAAAGCAAGGGCGCTGGTTCGACACCTCGGAACTGAACCAGGGCCTTGCCGGGCGGTCCCGGAGAGGTGTGGCGGCGACGGCCGGCGCCCAACTCTGGCGATTGTTCACCCAATTCGGCTCAACGATTATTCTGGCCCGGCTGCTGTCGCCGGACGCCTACGGCCTCGTCGGGATGGTGCTGGCGATCTCGGCTCTCGCCGACCAGCTGACGGACCTCGGGCTCTCCCAGGCCGTCATCCAGCGCAAGACGATCACTCACAGTCAGGTCAGCGCGCTGTTCTGGGTCAACGTCGTGGTCGGGCTCAGCCTCGCGGTGGCGCTGGCCGCGGCCAGCCCGCTGATCGCCCTGTTCTACGGGCACGACGAGCTCGTCGGAATCACCCTCGTCGTCGCGCCGTCATACCTGATCACCGGCGCCCTCGTACAGCACCAGGCGCTGCTCCAACGGCAGATGAAGTTCGGCTCCGTCGCGGCCCGCGACATGATCGGCCGGACCACCAGCATCGTCGTGGCCATCACTCTCGCGTCGCTGGGGGCCGGCTACTGGTCGCTGGCGCTCATGCCGACCTCGGCGGCCCTCGCCCGGGCGGTTCTCGTCTGGACGGCCTGCGACTGGCGGCCGAGCCGACCGGCCCGCGCGGACGGCCTCGCGCCGATGCTGCGCTTCGGCGGCAGCGTCGCCGGCTCCGGCCTGCTCGGGTACGTCAGCCGCAACGCCGACAACGTCCTGGTGGGCCGGTTCGCCGGGCCGGCGGCCCTCGGCCTCTACTCCCGTGCGTACGCGCTGCTCCTGCTCCCGCTGCAGCAGGTCAACCAGCCGGTCAACATGGTCGCGATCCCCACCCTGTCCAGGCTCCACGACCAGCCGGACCGGTTCCGCGACTACTACCGCGCCGCCGTGTTCACCGTGGCACTGCTCGCTCTTCCGCTGGTCGTGCTGATGGCGCTGCTCGCAGACGTGTTCGTCACCGGCCTGCTGGGCGCGCCGTGGAGCGGGGTCGTGCCGATCTTCAGAGTGCTGGCGATCGCCGGATTCGCCCAGGCGATCAGCTCGACGGCGACCTGGCTGTGGGTCTCGCGGAACCGGGCCGACAAGATGCTCAAGGTCGCCGCGGTGACCCGTCCGCTCACCGTGGCCTCGTTCTTCCTGGGGTTGCCCTGGGGGCCGGTGGGCGTCGCCTGGGCCGTCAGCATCGCCTCGGTGGTGACCGCCATCCCGATGCTTGCCAGCGCCACCCGCGACACCCCGGTCAGGCTGTCGGATGTCGCGACCTCGATCGCGCCGGCCGTCCTCGCCAGCGCGGTGCTCGCCGCGGTGACCGCCGGGGTGCGGGCGGTGGTGGACCTGCCCCCGATCGCCGAGCTCGTCACCGCCGGGACGGCCGGCGTGGCGGCGTATGTGGCTGTCGTGTCGGCCATGCCGACCTGCCGGCGCCAACTGCGCGGCGTGCTGCGCGGAAAGCGCGGGACGGCGCCGGGTCGGGGGCCGTCCGACAGCCCGGCTCCCGGATCCGTCCCGCCCCAGGATCAGTGGCCGCTCGCGGCGGCGGCCGAGCACGGCGCCCGACGCCGACGGTCACACCGGCGGTCTCGTTGATCTCGACGGAGGAACCGACCCATGCCCGAGCCCGAACCCCGCTCCGCCCCCGCGCGCGACGTCGTGTTCACCCTGTCCAGGGAGACGCTGCGGGACATGGCGATCCGCTCCTACATGCGGCCGCCGGACCGCGTCCTGCTCACCCTGATGCAGTCGCCGCGGGTGCGACGGCTGCTCGTCGCCGAGCCGTTCCGCAGCCGGGTGACAGCGTTGGCGAAGGGCGACCCGGTGGTGGCCATTCCACCGACGAGCAGGCCGGACCGCTACGTCGTGTCCGCGCGCCGCTGGCGTCGCGAGGACCCGGTCTCGCCCGCGATGCTGCGCCACACCTACCGGCGCTACGACCGGGTGCTGCGACGGGCCGCGGAGCAGGCCCGCTGCGAGCGGCCCGTGGTCGTCACGACGTACCCGCTGCTGGCCGGGCTCGCCGAGCTGGAATGGGCCGACTCGGTCGTCTACTTCGCCCGTGACGACTGGGCGACCTACCCCCCGCTGGAACGCTGGCACCCGGCGTTCCAGGATGCCTACGCCGAGATCCGCCGCCGGCGGCGGCCGGTGGTCGCGGTGTCGGAGTCGCTGCGCCGACGGCTCGCTCCCACCGGAGGCTCACTGGTCGTCCACAACGGCGTCGATCCCGCCGAGTGGGAGCGGCTGCCGCCGGCGCCCGCGCTGACCACGGGCCTGCCCCGGCCGTGGTGCGTCTACGCGGGCACCGTCGACGACCGGCTCGACGTCGACATGGTCGCCCGGCTGGCGACGGAGAGCACGGTGATACTCGCCGGGCCCGTCAAGGACGAGCGACACGCCGCCCCGCTGCGGGCGTTGCCCTCGGTGGTCCTGCCAGGCCATCTCCCCCGGCCGGCCGTCACCGGGCTGATCGCCGCGGCGGACGTGTGCCTGCTACCGCACCGGGTGACCTCACTGACGGAGGCGATGGATCCGATCAAGCTGTACGAGTACCTGGCGGCGGGGCGGCCCGTCCTGGCGAGCGACCTGACACCGGTCCGGGGCATGGGACCGCGGGTCAGGCTGCTGGCGCCGGGCGACGATCCGGTGGCCGCGTTCAGGGAGGTCCGCGGCTGGCCGGAGGTGACCGAAGCGGAACGCCACCGGTTCGTCGCGGCGAACAGCTGGTCAGCCCGTCATGTGGAGCTGCTGGACTTCGCTCTTGGCGGCGATCCGGAGCGGCAGCAGCGGCCCGCGGCCCGGCCGGCCCCGCCGATCGAAGGCCACGCTAGGGCGACGTCAGCGAGGGCCGGCGAAGCGACGTGAGACCGGCACCCGCGAGGGCCGGCGTACCCGCGGCCGGCCCTCGCGGCGCTGGTTCACGCGATACCGGCGGGCTGCCGGGCCGCCGGGACGAGCTCCGCCACGCTTGGCTGGTCACCGCGCGGGTCCCGCCACTGGACGGGTGCCGCCGCGGCAGGGCCGGCCGGTGTGGGCACGGGCCGCTGTTCGAGTCGCCACAACGCGCCGGTGACACCCAGCGTCAGGTAGAACAGGCCGGCGAAGGCCGGGAACGACAGTGAGTCGAAGCTGTACGAGGCCGCCGCGACGGCGACGAGCATCGCGGCGAGGGCCTGGGCCAGTTCTCGGGTCGCCGCGTCGGCGGCGCGCCGGGCCACCCCGAACGCCATCGTGATCCCGCCGAGCATGACGATGACGAGCGCGGCCAGACCCACGTATCCGGAGGTGAGGATGGTCCCGAGGTACTGGTTGTCGAGGAAGAAGTACTTCGCCGGGATGAAGGTGCCCGGCCCGCGCCCGAACCACGGCCGCTCGCTGATGTAGGCCTGCGCGACCGCGTAGTCCGCGATCCGTCCCTGATAGCTGGGATCAGTCTTGTAGTTCAGGAACAGACTGCGCAGCGTGCCGAGCACGCCGGGCACGGCGGCACCGAACGCGCCGACCCCGATCACCAGCCAGACGAACACGTTGAAGCGCCGCCGCCAGCTCCACACGACGCTCTGGACCAGCAGCACGCAGCCAAGCCCGATGATCGCCGTCCGGGAGACGGAGAGGGGGGCGGCCGCCGCGGTCAGCACCAGCGCCCCGGCGGCACGCTGCCGGGCACCCTTGGTGACAGCGTGAGAAGTCCGGTACAGCGCCAGCGGGACGACCATGGCGACGACCACACCGAACTCGATGTAGTGCGACGCCGTGCCGGCGACCCGGGAGGTGCCGCCCCCTCGTGAGACGGACTCGAGCGCCGGGGACCACATCACGAACCCGGGAAGCCGCAGGTACCTGCTGTAGTCCTCGTGCGTCAGGTACTGGACGATTCCGAACAGCGCCATCACGGCCCCGAAGCACATGATGCGCGAGATCAGGACCTCGAGCCGGGCCCGCGAGGGAATTCCGTCGGCTGCCGCGAGCGCGATGCCGACGAGCGCCAGGACGGCCAGGATCGACCGGTCCGAGGCACGGGCCTCCACGCCGTCGAGCCCGCGGCGCTGACCGGCCACATAGGCGGCGAGCAGCGCACCCAGATAGATGAGCAACAGGCCCCGGACCGGCTGGCGGCCACGGCGGACCAGGCCGGGATGCAGCCAGGTGCACAGCCAGGCGCCGGCCAGCACCAGGCCGAGCAGGAACATCGGCCGGCCCGCCGCGCCGAGCGACTGCAGGGTGTTGCGCGCCGGGATGACGAACAGCAGCACGCCGAGGAGTGTCAGCACGCTCACCGCGTCCGGCCGCCACCTGGCGATCGGGAGCGCCGCCACCGTCCGGAGCGCCGCCCGTCCGGGCATCGTCACCGCGGGCGGCCGCTTCGGTCGAGGTCCGGCGGGACGGGCCCCGCCCCGAGTCGGTTGCCCGTCCGAATGGTCACCGTGTCCTCATTGACCGCCGCGGTCTCGTACTCCGGTGTGTCCCTGCCCGGTGTGTCCCCGCCTCGGCGCGGCGAGGCCAGTGGATCTCCCAGCGGATCCGGCTCCCGAGTCAGCGGGCTCCGCGGTGATCCGGCGTCCGGCAAGCTGTCGGGCCGGCCGGTTCCACCGGCCGCGGCGCGACGGCGGGCGGCGACGAAGCCGTCCAGCGCCACCGCGAGGCCCACCGCCGCCGCGAGCGCGACGACGCCGATGACGATCCGCTGGCGGGAACGACCCGGGTACTGGGCGGGTGAGAGGTTGGCTCCCTCGGCCGCCGGCATGATCGAGTACTGCGCGCCCGGAGCGGTGACACCGGTGCTGGCCTGGTGCGCGACGAGGTGTCGGTTCGCCATCGCGACGACCTCCTCGACGGTGCGACGGGCCAGGTCGGGCGTCGGGCCCGTCACGCTCACCGACAGCACCAGCTTCGCCCTGGTCCAGCTGACCTTGTAGGTGGGGAGAAGGCCCATCTTGTGGATCTGCGCGCGGGACGCGTCGGCGTCCATGGCGCGTTCCTCGAGCGAGCCGGCGAAGCCGACGCCGCCGGAGTTCTCCACGCTGCCGGTCGGCGCACTCGCGCGGCTCGGCGGGGCGTTGACGAAGGCGTCCATGGCCGCGGAGTACTGCGGCTTCACTCCCGAAGTGGTGACCAGGGCGGTTGCGATCCCCACTGCCACAACCGCCAGGAACACATACCAGCGCCGAATGGTGATGCGCACGATCTGCCATATATCCATCTGAGCATTCCCTCCCCTCCCACGCCGCCGGCGCTCACCGACGGCAGATACTCTGATCGCCTTTTCGGCACGTCGTCAGACCCAGCGGGTCCTTGTTCCTCCCGTACTTCGCCTGGACAGCGCCGTCACGCGCCACCGGCGCCTTCTCGCCCGGCCCGCGGCAGATCACATCCCTCGCAACAGACCGGCCAACCGGCCCGCCTGCGCGCCGGTGTTGAACGTCGTCTCGACCGCCTGGCGGCCGGCCCGCCCCATTGCCGCGGCCCGGTCGGGGTCGAGCAGGAGCCCCGCCAGCTCCGCGGCGAGGGCGCCGGAATCACCCGGCGGAACAAGCAGTCCTGTCCGCCCGTGATCGACGTAGTCGGACATTCCCGGGGTTTCGGTGACCACGACCGGGCGGCCCGAGGCCATGGCCTCGAGAACGACACTGACGCCGCTGACATGTAGGTTCGGCCGCAGTGTAACCACCACCGCGGAGGCGCGAGCGTAGAGATCAACAAGATCGATGTGGCTCATTCTTGGATGCCGCTTCCCGAGCCTTGCGGGAATCGTCACCTCTCGGCCGGTAACCAGTTCCAGGCGCAGCCCGGTGACTTTTCCAGCCGCGTCCGCGATGGCGGCGAGAAGCGTATCGTGGTCCCGGTGCCGGTCGTTTCCGACGCTGACCACCAGGCCGGGTACCGGATCGGTTTCGGCCGGCCGGAAGAAGTCCGCGTCGATGCCGAAGGGCAGATGGGCGAGTCTGCGTTCGGCGACCTTCAGGACGTCCCGGAGCACCGGGAGCTGGGCGCTCGACAGCGCCCAGACCAGCTGGGCCGAACGCAGCGCGCGGGGCGCCAGCGCCAGTGCCCCCCGCGGCCGGCCCACCGGGTCGGTCAGCCAGATGACGCCGGTGGCGACCGGTCTGCCGCCCCGCCACCGCTCCATCGAGGCAGCCGGTACCCCGGCCCGTTCGTCCCAGCACAGCACCGCCTCCGCCGCCGCGTCGATCCGACGCGCGGCGACCTCCCGCCACTCGAAGCCCCCCAGCGCGCGGGTGGCTCTCGCGCCCGGCGCCCGGTGGCTCACGGCCGGCAGCGACCCGCTGGTCCGAAACCCGTGGTCGGCAAGCCTGTTCAGCCCGTACGGCCAGACGTCCGGGACCTCGCCCCGGGCATGTCGACGTTCCCAGTCGTAGGGGTCGAGGCCCCGACTCAGGAGCACATCCACGACCGGCCGTGGCTCACGGTTCGTGTCGGCGGTGTCGGCACGAGCGGCCATCTCGGCACGAGCGGCGGTGTCGGCACGAGCACCGACGCCGTGTCGCGGTGGGGCGGTCACGGCGCGAACTCCCGGCACCTCTCCAGGGCCTCGTCCGCGCTGGTCGCCCAGTGCACGAGGTCGCTGTCCGAGGTCCACGCCTCGAAGGTCCCACTGACCTTTCCGTAGCTGTTGTCAAACACCGAGTGGGGGATGCCGAGAAGCAGGCAGAGAATGTGCGCGTGCAACCGGTCGGTCACCACGTAACGTGCGGTGCACAGGAGGCTCGTCGCCGTTCCCACGCTTATCTTCGCCATTGTTTCATAGGCCGCGTGCAGCGCGGGGCGGGCCGCCCGGTGCGCATCTGGATGCCGGCCCAGGGCATGCCGCTCGAGTTTCGGCAGCGCCTTCGCCGCCCTCCACCGCGCCGCGGGCAGGCCACGCATTCCCCAGTCGGCCCGACGTATGCCGGGGCCGGCCACGCCCGCGATGGCTCCGGTGCCCTCAACGTCATCGCGGGCAAGACACAGCACGCCGTCGGGACGTACCGGCCGCGGCGGTCTCAGCGGGCCGTTGGCCAGGGCCGAGTCCGGCGCGAACACGAGCGGCACATCGAAGTTCTCGGTGGCGAACGAAAGACTGCGCCGTTCACGGACCATGAGAGTGAAATGTGGGTGGGCCGCGGTCACGCGCTGGGCCTCGGAAAGCGCCGTCCGGCTACGGAAGGAAATACTCTGCGGAAGTTGGATCACGGTACGGTCCGGGAAGTCACGCAGGACCCGGACCCGGAGCTCCTGATGCCCCGGCCAGAGGTCACCGAAATTCCCCCCGCCGAGTAACAGGACAGGCCCCTCCGGCAGTGCCTCCCGTAACCGGTCCGGCCGGTAGCGCGCGGTGTCCGCGACGTAGGCGACCCTTACTCCCAGCTGTCGGAGAATCTGGCGTACGCCGAGCCAGATGGCCGAGTCACCACTGTTGCGGTGGTACGGGAAGTCGAGGAGCGCCACGTCGGTCGTCCCCGGCGGCAGCAGGTCGGCGACGGCGGCCGTGGCCCGCGTCGACAGGCTCTCGATCAGGCGGGCAGTGGATGCGACCGCTGCCGTCGAGGCGTACGAAACCCCTGTCGCGGCCTCCGTCATTACTCGCGTCCCCCAGCGTCCCGTAATCCTCGGATGGTCCGGTCGGTACAGCACCGCGTCAGGTCGTCGCGGCCCGGCCGCGCAGGGCCCGCCGCCGCACAAGCCGGTGCACCCGCCGTGCGTCGGACCTCGCGATCGCCTCGGCAAGCGCCCTGACGAGCACGGGGTCACGGTTCGCCCGGCGAAGTTCACGCAGGTTCACGACCGCCCAGTGCCGGGGGCCTCGGCCGGGGAGGTCAACCCGCCGCACGACATCCGGATCAAGACCGGACGGGAAGCAGGTGAACTCGCCGAGCACGCCGAGGGACTCCAGGGCGAGCATCGTGCGCAGGCACTTCTCGCACCTGCCGCAGTTGAAGTCGCCGCCCGGGTTCTCCCAGCAGACCCTCAGGTTCTGCCGGACGACCGGGTGCCTCGCGATGAAGGCGACCTTCTCCTGGCGGGTGGCGTCACATCCGTCGTGCTCGATCGCGATCTGGTCGCTGGACAGCAACGGATCGGTGAGCGGGTGTGAGGCGAGCGGCTGCAGCTCGTGGTAGGCGAGAGTCCCGGCGACCAGCGCACGACCGAACCGCCGGGACAGCAGGTGCGCGACGGTGGCGAGCCCGGACGAGACGTAGGCGGGCCAGCTGACGTGCGGATCCGACAGCGCGCGCAGGTCGGTCTCGAGCTCGATCAGCTCCTTGCCGAGGCTCTCCACCGTCCGACGCAGGCTGTCGGAGACGACTCGTCGCAGTTCGACGTCCTCCAGACCGACGTCGAATCCGTGCACGTAGACGACCGCGTCGACCCTGTCGATGTTGCGTAGGAGCGTGTAGAAGCTGTCGACCCCGCCGGAGAAGAAGCAGAAGGTCTCGGCCGCCGCCGGCCGGGCCGAGCGGGCGGTCCCGGTCAGCACCTGTACCGGCTCGAGGGTGGGATACCACCGCGACATCAGTGCCTGGTAGTCGTCCACCCTGGCGGCCAGCACCTCGCTGATCGGCCCCGCGCACTCCAGAGTCACGCCGCGCCGCATGGCGATTGTCAGCGCAGTGGTCAGGCCGGCGTTCGCCGTCTCGGCAAGCTCGACGTCCGAGGAACGGAAGTACGCCTCTTCCACTCCCCTCAGGCCACGCACACCGATGGAGACCAGATCGCCCGGCACGGACGAAACCTCCACCTTCATGGCTTTCCCCCAATTATAGCCCTGATAGTGAGCAGGGTCGAGCATAACGGGATGGGGACACCGAGATACGGGAATTCTTGGATGTCCTCGCCCCATCTCGTCGAACGGTACTACCTCGGCGGAAGATCCGCCCGGAGCGGCTACGCGGCCACCGAGGGGAGCCGGCGCGGCCGCGCCGGCTCCGACGGCCCGAGAGCATCATCGGATGCCGATTGTTTGCTTGTCGTCAGAATTTGTTTGCTAGACGCCAGGAATCCGAAAGTGGCGCCACGGCCGCATCTCCAGCAGCTGGCCCGGCGCCCGCCGAGCCGAATCGACTGCCACGAAAGAAGATCGGCCGCGGCACCCATTCGCCAGCCCCCACCATCATGTAGCGGCGTGAACACGGAGAGCGCCTGGACGGTTTCCGGCAAGAATTCAAGCCGATTTGCAGCTACGCCCTCCGGTGTGTGCTTAAACTGGTGGGGCTCTCGCGCAGACAGGGTTCAAAGCATGAAGGTCGCAACATCTCCATCATTCAACAATCCGATGCCGGTCCGTTACATCCGGTCGACCGGCAGAGAGTTGCCCTGCCCCCGGCCGCCACGGACCGGCGGGGGATCAGGAAGGTGGACGGCAGCCAGGGATGCGTGTGGGCGCAGGGGAAGTCCACGCCAGGAACACCGCCGCCGGGTCGGTGGCGCGGACAGCGGCAGCGGCTTCCAGGAACCAATCGGCCGGCGTCGGATATCCGACATCGACCGGCCCGGCCCCGAGGGGCCATCGCAGGTCGCAGCGTCGAGTCGTTCACAGGAATGCGTCGACGCGCCTACCGGGCGCGTCGGCGAGGGGGGAAGGTTACATGCCTGTTCGTCGAAGTATCTACGCACTCAGTCTGGCCGAGGTCCAAGCGTTCACCGACGCACTGAACACCCTGAAGCAGTCAGGTGTCTACGACCAGTTCGTGACACGGCATCACACCGCAATGATGACTTTCACACCGACGTCACAGACCGTACGGAACGCCGCACACAAGGGACCGTCGTTCCTGCCCTGGCACCGCCAGTCACTCCTCGAGTTCGAATCCGCGCTCGGTGCGGTCCTGCCCGATTTCGGAATCCCTTACTGGCCGTGGGAGGCCGACGCCGCGTTACCTGACCCGAAACAGGCGCTGATCTGGACGGCGGACTACTTCGGCGGGAACGGTCTGCAGAGCAACGGCTGGTATGTACAGGACGGGCCGTTCGTCAGCTGGCAGGCGATCATCCTGAACAGCTCGACGGGTCAGCTCGTCCCCCGTTCAAGGGCTGGACTCATCCGGAAGTTCGCGGTGGACACCGGCGCGACAACCCTGCCGACACAGGCGGACGTCACCGACTGCCTCACCGAGTCACAGTACGACCGCTCCCCCTGGATCGACTCCCAGAGCACGAGTCCGAGTTTCCGTAACCGGATAGAGGGCTTCCTCCGACACGCCGGCGAGTCGTCCACCCAGGCGAGAATGCACGGCCGGGTGCATCGGTGGGTCGGCGGCGACATGGGCGTCAGCACGTCCCCGAACGACCCGATCTTCTGGCTGCATCACTCGAACGTCGACCGGATCTGGTCGGTGTGGCAGGCGTCCGGGCACGCCACCGACTACCTCCCGGTCACCGGCGGGCCGACGGGCCACAACCTGAACGACGCGCTGCTGGGTCTTGCCACGTCGGGAGTCACGCCCGCCTCGTTGCTGGACATCACCGCACTCGGCTACAGCTACGAGTAGGGGAAAGACATGACCGAGATGTCGCGCCGGCGGATACTGAGCAGCGCCGGAGTCGCGGGTGTGCTGGCTGCCACCGGGTTCGTCGCCACACGGCCGACCGAGGTGGAGGCCGCCACCGCGGATTCCCTCCGGTCCTTCCGGTCGGGCCAGATCAAGGACCTCAGGATCGGCGGGCGAGCAGTACGGATCGCCGAGAGCTCCAATGATCTCGTCGTCACCGTCGACGGGCGGCAGCTGAACCACGTGCAGATCCATCGGGACAGCCCCACCCGATACCTGTCCCACGTCTTCCCGCACCACGAGTTCGCGGACGTGAAGTCACTGGTCGCGGCCCTGGTCGAAGGCGACCGAACGCTCCTCGTTCTCTGAGATTCGCTGAGGCGAGTCTCCGCGCCAAGCGGCGGCCAGACGCAGCTGTCCGTGGGTCCTGGTCGCGACCGGGACCCACGGATCCGTACGAGTGGTGGATCAGGGGGCCGTCGGGCTCGGAGCGCCCGACGGCCCCCTGATCACCTCAGCATTTGGGGTCGTCGTTCACCGGACGGCCGGTGTCGGCCCAGATGTTGGACTGGTCGAACTTCACCTGGCTGCCCTTGAACGACTTGATCCCGTACAGGCAGTTGCGGCCGAACCGGTTGTTCACGAAGGTCACGTCACCGGCACCGTTGAGGGTGAAGCCGCCGCCGTTGATGAAGTTTCCGTCGAAGACAACCCGCGAGATCGGCCCGATGTTCTGCCCGAACATGTAGCCGGCGTTACTCGACTCGCCGGTCGTCTCGTTGATGGGAATCAGGGTGTTGTGGCGCAGCACGATGTTGCTGCCGCCGGTGGTCTGTACCGCGTCGTTGTGGCTGGACGGGGTCTGGGCGAGGTGATGAACGTACGAGTTCTCGATGAGGATGTTGTCGTTAATGAAAAAGCCGTCGATCGTGTTCGAGATGTTCACCCGGCGGGCGGTGAAGTCGGCGGTCGACATACCGGAGTTCGAGGCGCCCTGCCCGTCGATGGTGACGTCCTCGACCAGCAGGTTCTGGCCGAGGTTCTTGATCACCGCGGAACCCGACGACCGGCAGGAGACCCGGGAGTTCCGGATGACGACGTTGTCGGCCTCCACTCGGATGCACCCGCGCACATCCCTGTTCTCGATCACCGTTCCCGCGCGGGTGATGCGCTGGTCACCGGAGAGGAGGGTCAGCGACGTCCCCGCCCGGACGCCAGTGGTGCTCGCGTTGGGCATGCCGGCCGGGATCGGCGTGATACCCGACCCACCCGGTGCGGGCGGTGCCGTGCTCGGGCGCGGTTGCTCACTCGTCGGCGCGCTGGGAGTCGCGCTCGTGCCAGGCCGCGGGCTGCCGCTCACCGGCGGGGACGCGCTCGGCTGGCCGCCTGTGGTCGCCGCCGGCCCCGTCGGGGCCGGCGATGACGGCCTCCCGATGAGAAGGGACGCATCGTCCGCGTAGAGGAACTGGCCGGCGGGAAGCCGGTCGGCGACGACCGCGAAGTCCAGCCGGTGGCCCGTGGCGGTCGCCCGCAGGGAGACCTCGACCTTTCGCCAGGTGGCATCGTTCAGGGTGACGTTGGTCAGGGCGCGCGCGGCCGTGCGGGCACCGTCGAGCTCGGTCAGCTTCAGCTGGACGCGGGTGCCCGGGGCGGTCGTGCGCACCCAGACGGCGCCGAGATAGGTCAGCCTGCCGCCGGTCCAGGTCACGGCGTCCGGAGTGTCGGTCAGGGTGATGGCGGGTACCCGGGCCCTGGCCGTGACGACCGCCGCGCCGGACCCACTGCGGCCGGGCACCGTCGGGGACAGGCGAGCGCTCTCGGACGGCCCGGCCGACCAGCCCGCCACCGTGTTCTCGAAGCCAGGGTTCGGGAGGAAGTTCACACCGGTCTGGTATCGCGGCTCGGTGTCGGCCAGCTGGATGGGCTTCCCACCCGCGTCGTCGCCCCCGAGCGCGGAGTGCAGGATCACGCCGGTCGTCCCGCCGACCACGACAAGGAGACAGAGGGCGGATAGCAGGATCTTGCGTCTGGCGGTTCGAACCACGCGGTCACGCCTGCGCCGGTCACGCCGCCCCACCCGGCGGCCCGCGCCACGCGAATTCTGTGCGGGGCCGTCCGGCCTTGCCTCGTCCTCGATGATGCTCTGATGCATCTGCAGCCAGCTCCAGAAGATGGATGGCCGGGTTCACGGGAGCTGCCGCCTGCTGGCGGCCAGCGGCTTGGAACCCGTTGACAGAATGTGCACCCCCCCGTTGAGAGCACTCCCACCGGGGCAGCCCGGTTCAGCGGGCGCAGGCGGGATGCATTCATCAGGATGCTTTCAAACTGATTCCTCTGATTCCGCCGGTCTTTCTTGACATAAAGCAAGCATCGGCGGCCGGTCGACAGCCACCGCCCGTCGACAGCCAGGGTCGCCAACAGCCAGGGCCTCGGAATTTGACACACAGCCGATAATCCATGCCTGGCAGGGTGGCTTATCCTACCCCGACCACTCCGCCTCGCCAATGGATACTCGTGGGGAGAGCGTGACGTCCGGTCTGATGGACGCCATCGGATGGACGTGGTCGGGCAGGCGCTGTCGGGCAAGTGCTGTCGGGCAGGCGCTGTCGGGCGGATGCCGGAACGGTTGCTGAACGTCTGGGGGGCGCGGTAACCGTACGAGACCGCCGGCACCCCGGTACGGCCAAGCGGAAGGAATTCCACACCGAGACCACATATGAGAAAGGACCTGCCGTGGCCTCGCAAACCGCCGCGGCACGACGTGGCTCCAGGCCCTCATGGTCCGTGCGATGGTCTGTGCGAGCGGCACTGCACGGCACGACATCGCCAGGAATCACCGCCCCGAAGTGCGAGTTCCGCACCGGCGCCCTGGCGCCCCCGGTCACCCGGGCGGGCCGGGGCGGCTCACCCCTCGTCTGTTCCCGGGGTCTCTGTCCGTTCCAGGTCGCGGGCGGCGATCACCGCCGCGTACACCTCCCGGGGTGACAGGGAGTACTCGGCGGCCACCGCCTTACGCGCGTCCCGCGCCGGCATGCCGCCCGCCGTCAGGCGGGCCACCGCCGCGGCGAGCACCTCCGGCCCGGCCTGAGTGGGCGCCGCGGGACCAGCCCCCGGCCCGGCCGCGGCACCGGCCTTGTGCGGCCCCGTCTCTGCCCAGAGCGCGCCAACTGGTGCGCTCGCTCCGGCCTCCCGGGCGGGCCTGGCCGTCCCGGCGCTCGCGTCGCCGGCGATCACCAGGGTGAACTCGCCCCGGACGGTGCGCCCGTCGCCGGCCCAGTCGACCAGGCCGGCCAGGTCGGTGCGGACGATCTCCTCCCAGGTCTTCGTGAGCTCCCGGCACAGCGTCGCCCGGCGCGGCCCGCCGAAGGCCTCCGCCAGGTCACGCAGCGACGCGCCCAGCCGGTGCGGCGACTCCAGGAAGACCATCGTCCGGCTCTCCGCGGCGAGCCCGCGCAGCCGTGACCGGCGTTCGCCCGCCTTGCGGGGCAGAAACCCCTCGAAGGTCCAGCGGTCCGAGGGCAGCCCGCTGACGGCCAGCGCCGCCGTGACCGCCGACGGCCCGGGGACCACGGTGATCGCCACCCCGGCCGCGGCCGCCGCCGCGACGACCCGGTAGCCGGGGTCGGAGACCGCGGGCATGCCCGCGTCCGTGACGAGCGCGACGGTGCGGCCGGCGAGCAACTGCTCGGTGAGCATCTCCGCCCGGGCGCCCTCGACGGCGTCGTAACAGGAGACGACCCGCCCCGTGATCGTGATCCCGAGCGCGTGCGCGAGCCGGCGCACCCGGCGGGTGTCCTCGGCGGCGATCACGTCGGCGGTCGCGAGCACCTCGCCCAGCCGCGGGCTCGCGTCGCGCACGTCACCGATCGGGGCACCGCACAGCACGAGGGTCCCGGACACCCGACCAGTCTGCCAGGGGGCAGGACCTACCCTGATCGGTGTGACGGCGACGACGGCGCACCTACCCCGTTCCGAGACTGGCGCATCGGAGCCCAGCCGCCCGGAACCGGCCACTGCCGCCAGAACCGGCCGTACGCCGCGCGAGCGGCTGTGCCCGCCGATGCCCGGCGACCGCGCCGTCGGATGGCTGGCGCCCCTGTTCGTCGCGGTGACCGCCGGGATCCTGCGGTTCTGGCGGATCACCGAGCCCCGCGGGCTGTACTTCGACGAGGTCTATTACGTCAAGGACGCCTGGGGCCTCATGACCGCCGGGTACGAGATCAACTCGAAGACCTGTGACGGGCCCGCCTACGTCGTCCACCCGCCGTTCGGCAAGTGGCTCATGGCCGCGTCGCAGTGGCTGTTCGGCTACGTCGACTGCGCGGGCACCCCGCACGGCAGCCCCGAGCTGGGCTGGCGCTTCTCGTCCGCGCTCGCGGGCACGCTGGCGGTGCTCGTGCTCGCCCGCGCGGCCCGCCGGATGTTCCGTTCGACGGTGCTCGGCTGCTTCGCCGGCCTTCTGCTCTCCATGGACGGGCTGGAGTTCGTGCAGAGCCGGATCGGCATCCTCGACATCTTCCTGATGACGGGCATCGTCATCGCCCTGGCCTGCCTGGTGCACGACCGTGACGACGGCCGGCGCCGGCTCGCCGACCGCCTCGACCAGGCCGCGGCCGGCGCCGGCCCGACGCCGGCCGACACGCGGTTCGGCCCCCGGCTCGGCCTGCGCCCGTGGCGGCTCGCGATGGGCGTGGCCCTCGGCGCGTCCATGGGGGTCAAGTGGAGCGCGCTGTACACGATCGTCGGCTTCGCCGCGCTCGCGCTGGCCTGGGACGTCGGTGCCCGCCGCACTGCCGGCGCCCACTCCCCCGTGCTGGGCGCACTGCGCCGGGACCTGCCCGGATGGCTGACGGGCTGCGTCGCGGTGCCCGTCGTGACCTTCCTGGCGACCTGGACGGGCTGGTTCGTCACCGACGGCGGCTGGTACCGCGACCGGCACGGGCACGGTTTCCTCGCCGCCTGGCACGGCTGGTGGGACTACCAGATGGAGGTGCTGCACTTCCACGAGGGCCTGTCCGACTCGCACCCGTTCCGGTCGACCCCGATGAGCTGGCTGGTACTCGGCCGGCCGATCGCCTACTTCTACAGCTCCCCCGCGTATGGCGCCGAGGGCTGCACGGCGGTCAACGGCTGCTCGCGGGAGGTCATCGCGCTGGGCAACCCCGCCGTGTGGTGGGGCGGGACGGCGGCGCTGGTCGGCTCGCTGGCGCTGTGGGTGCGCGCCCGTGACTGGCGGGCGGCACTGGTGCTCGTCGGCTTCGGCTCGGCGTTCCTGCCCTGGCTGCTGTTCCCCAGCCGGACGATGTTCTTCTTCTACGCGCTGCCCTCGCTGCCGTTCCTGGTGCTGGGGCTGACGGCGATGGCAGGGCTGGCCCTCGGGCCGCGCGACGCGTCCGAGACCAGGCGGCTCGCCGGCGCGCTGTCCGTCGGCGTGTACACGGTGATCGTGGTCCTGTTGTTCGCCTACTTCTACCCGATCCTGGCCGCCGAGGTGATTCCTTATTCATCTTGGCGAATACGTATGTGGTTTCCCGGGTGGATCTGACGGAATCAGCCCCGGACAGGGCCTCCACCCAGGGCGGGAGCGCCCGGAGAGAGCCGCCCGGGGCCCGCCGATCGGCGTGACGGCGGGCGCCAGCCACGACAAACAGACCACAGCCGTGTCTCATGTCACCTTTGCCGGAAAGTCCCCCTACCGGCGGCCACATCATGAAGTGGCACCATCACTGAGAGAAGGTCTTGGCAGAGTAAGGCCGGTACGGGGGAGACATTTCGACATGGCCAGTCACCGAAAGTCCACACCGACGGTAGCTAGCAGCAGCACACCACCGCCGAACGAGGGGGGTCACGCACGCCCCGACAACCCGATCGGGGATCGTGGATCGGTCACCACGTCCCTTGGCCGCGGAGACGGGGAGGCCCTGACAGGTCTCCTCGACACGATCGGTCACCGGCCACGGGTGTCCGGGGGACCAGGACTGAGAGGAAAGAGCATGGCGGATGTGTCGGTGCGCTTCGCGATGACCGATGACAGCGAGATCGTTCTGAACCTCTCGCTCACCCAGGCGATCCGTCTCACCGAGGCGATCGCGTCCAAGGTCAGCCAGGCCATGACCGAACAGCCGCGGGCCGGCATGAACGGCAGCAACGCCTACGGCCCAGGTGTGCGTCCGGGGCCGTACTCGACCTCCTGAGTCCCCACCGGGCAGCGTCCCGGCGAAACCTTGGGCGGCGCCGGCCGGGGGTTCCCACCACCACGTCGGGACGTACCCGATCAGCCCGCACGGCGTCGCCGCGGGCCGCTTCACCGCGGGCCGCTTCAGCCCGCATCGCTTCGGCCCGCTGTATTTCGGCTCGCAGTATCTCTGCCCGCAGCGTTTCGGCCCTCGCCATCTCCAGGCGCGCCGCCTCCGATCGGCCGAGGTCCGAGCGGTCAGGATCCGAGCGGTCGAGGTCCGAACGCCCAGGGCCAGACCGGCCGACGTCGGACCGTGCCGGATCGACGCGTCCGACGAAGACATCGGGCCGCGGCGCCTCGCGCCGAGCCGGGTCCGCCTGGCGTCCCACCTCGGCGACCGGCCGGTCCCCACCAGGGCTCCCGACCGTCACGTCCTGGTTCCCCACCGCCACGGGATGCCCCGGCCCGGAGCCCGCCACGAGCACGTCGGGGCGCCGCGCCGTCGGCGGACGTCCACCGGCGGGCAGCCCGGCCGCGCCGCCGGGAACGCCCGCGGGAGCCTCGGGCCGCCCCACAGCCACATCGGCCCGCCCGACAGCGACCTCGGAACGCCCCCCGGCCATGTCGGTACGCCCAGCGCCGCGCGCGCCCCCGGCATCGGCACGGGCGGCGTCCAGCCGGGCCGCGTCGAGGCGCGCGATGTCCCGGCGGGCGGCGTCCAGACGGGCGGCGGCATCGCGGCGCGCGGCGTCCGGGCCCGCGGGATCCAGGCGCGCGGAGTCCAGGTGCGGGACGTCGTCCGGCGGCGGGCCGGTGAGCTCGGCTATCAGCGCGTTCAGCAGGCTCAGGTCGCGGCGGCGGATCTCCGCCGCCGACGCGGCGTCGCCGTGGCCCGGGGCCAGCGCCGCGCGCACCCGGCCAAGCCGGGCACGCAGCGCGCCGACGTCCGCCGCGGCCAGCAGCCCCTCCCGCAGCACCAGGACGACGTGGCCCCCGTGGTCGACGACGTCGAAGGGCTGGCTCATCTCCATCGTGACCACCCGGATGCCCACCGGGGCCTCCTGGTCGTAGACCAGGCAGAGCTTGTCCTCGGCGAGGACCTCCGCGGAGCCGTCGTCCCACAGCACCGTCGCCCGGGCGGTCGACGGCGCGGCCGAGGGCACCGCATCGACCCGGACGCCGCCCCCGACCGGCTGCGCCTCCTCGTGTGACGCCGGATGCACGGACAGCACCGTGCCACGACGAGACCACACCCCGCCGCCAAGATCGTCCACCGGGAAAACCCGGTCGCCACGGGCGAACATGACAAGGCTGGCTCGACCGTCCGCGATGGTCGGCAGCTGCTCGGTCATGGCGCGATCGTAGGGCGCCCGCCCAGGCACCGGGCACCCGAGACCCTCCACAGCCCGCCGGGCCCTCCGCCGCACCCCCGTCCCGCGACGGTCGCCGCAGCGGCGACTTCACCGTCAGAACAGGGACTTCCGCCCCGGGCCACCTGCCCGGAGCCCCCCGCGCCGGGCTACTCCCGGCCTACCCCGATCGGGTAGTGGGGGGCACTTTCGGCGGTGGCCGCCGGCCTGGCGGGACGGGCGGGATGGCCTGCCCGCTGGGATACCTTCGGCTGACCACGCCGAAGTGGGCTGCAGTGACCACTCCCCGAGGCGACGCACCGCCCGCCCGGGGGCTTCCCGCAAGGCCCGTCCTCCGGCCGCGCCCGGACATCCCCACCCGCGGAGGTCCGCATGCCCGCATCCGACTACCCGCCGATCGAGGAGCACGCGGTCATCGGCGACCTGCGCACCGTGGCCCTGGTCGCCACGGACGGCACGATCGACTGGTACTGCCCGCAGCGCTTCGACGGCCCGTCGGTCTTCGCGAGCCTGCTCGACGCCGACCGCGGCGGCTCCTTCCGCATCCACTGCTCGCAGTCGAAGGCCAAGCAGCTCTACCTGCCCGACTCGAACGTCCTGATGACCCGCTTCCTCACGCCGCACTCGGTGGGCGAGGTCGTCGACTTCATGGTCCCGGTCGACAACGACCTGACCGAGACGCCGCACGTGGTCGTCCGCCAGGCCCGCGCCGTGCGCGGCACCGCCGGGTTCCGGCTGCGCTGCGACCCCCGGTTCGACTACGGGCGGGCCTCCCACACGGTGACGCTGGTGCCCGGCGCCGGCGCGGTCTTCGAGTCGGCCACCGGCACCCTCGTGCTGCGCACGGCGCTGCCGCTGCGGATCGAGGGCACCGCGGTCGCCTGCGACTTCGAGCTGACGATGGGCGAGACGGCCGACATCGTCCTCGAGTGGGACTCCCGCATCCGCCCGCTGCAGCCCGGCGAGGCCGACAACCTGTTCACCCGGACGCTGGAGTACTGGCAGACGTGGGTGCGCCGGGGCCGGTACCACGGCCGTTGGCGGGAAATGGTGCTGCGCTCGGCGCTGGTGCTCAAGCTGCTGGTCTACCGCCCGACCGGAGCACTCATCGCGGCGCCGACCACCTCCCTGCCGGAGGAGCTGGGCGGGGTGCGCAACTGGGACTACCGCTACACCTGGATCCGCGACGCGGCGTTCACCACCTACGCGCTGATGGCCCTCGGGTTCACCGAGGAGGCCGCCGCGTTCATGGACTGGCTCGAGCAGCGCTGCAAGGAGGCGCCGCCCGAGCTCGGCCTGGGCGTGCTGTACAGCGTCGACGGCAACGCCGACCTGGACGAGATCGTCCTCGACCATCTCGAGGGCTACCGGGGCTCGAGGCCGGTGCGCATCGGCAACGGCGCCGCCGGCCAGCTCCAGATCGACATCTACGGCGAGCTGATGGACTCGGTGTACCTGTACAACAAGCAGGTCCCGATCTCCTTCGGGCTGTGGGAGGCGCTCGGCCGTCAGCTCGACTGGCTGGCCAGGCACTGGGAACAGCCCGACGAGGGCATCTGGGAGACCCGGGGCGGACGGCAGCGCTTCACCTACTCGGCGGTCATGACCTGGGTGGCGTTCGAGCGTGCCTGCCGGATCTCCCGGCAGCGCGGTCTGCCCGGGCCCACCAACGACTGGAAGGACCACGCCGGGCGGGCCTACCGGTTCGTCCAGAACGAGGCCTGGGATCCCCGGAAGGGGGCCTACATGGAGTTCCCGGGCTCGCCGCGGCTGGACGCCTCGCTGCTGTGCATGCCGCTCGTGAAGTTCTCCGGCCCGACCGACCCCCGCTTCCTGTCGACGCTGGACCGGGTCGGCTCGGAGCTGGTGAGCGACAGCCTGGTGCGCAGGTACGCCGCGGACGGCAGCGACGGCCTGACCGGGGACGAGGGCACGTTCAACCTGTGCTCGTTCTGGTACGTGGAGGCGCTGACCCGTGCCGGCCGCACGACCGAGGCCCGGCTGGTCTTCGAGAAGATGCTCACCTACGCCAACCACGTGGGGCTCTACGCCGAGGAGATCGGCCCCTCCGGCGAGGCCCTGGGCAACTTCCCACAGGCCTTCACCCACCTGGCCCTGATCAGCGCGGCGATCCACCTGGACCGCGCCCTGGGCTGAGCCGACCGGGCGGTGTCTTGCCTCGGACACCCCGCCCGGAAGGGTCACCGGGCCACCTATCCTGGCAATCCGGTCCCTGGTGGCCCGGTTCTGGCGGTCCAGCCCTGGCGGCGGTCCGGTCCCGGTAGTCCGGTCGCGGCGCCGCCGGTCGCACCGGCGCGCGGCGGCAGGCCCGGGTGAGCGCGCCCGGCGAGGAGGTGGAGGCGTTGGTCGGCCCACACCCGCCCGGCGGCCCGGACGACCCGCTCCACGGCCCCACCACCGTGCTCGGCAACTCCGCGGCCCCGCAGGCGCCACCCGTCACAGCACCACCCGCACCAGCCCGGGTGGGCGGGGGCGAGACCCATGGCGACCTCACCCGACGGCTGATCGAGACGTCGGTCTGGACGGACCGCATGCTCGCCGACGCCGGCATCCCCGTCCACGACGCACCCCTGGTCACGGTGGGCGGTGGGATCGGCTCGTTCGTCCTGGTCGACTACCTGCGCATCGCGGGCGCGCCGACCTCGGCGATCCGGGTGCTGTCCAACATCGACACCCCCTGGCAGACCTACCGGTACCTGACCCGGGTCTCGCAGATCCCCGACCACGAGCGCATCCGCTCGGACTCGAGCTCGACCCCGGACAACATCTGGGCCTTCCCGTCCTACGCGGTACGGGAGGCGTTCGCGGCCCGAGGCCTGCGCGGGTTCGTCGAACCGCTGTGGCGGGTCGCGACCGAGCCACTGCTGTCGGACTACTTCACCCCCCGCATCAGGATGGTCTTCGACGGCATGGCCCGGGAGGCCGCCCGGATCTCGTACCCCGAGATGTTGGTCTCCGGGCAGGTGCGGATGGTCCGCCGCCGCGCGGGCGGGGGGTACCTGACCGTCCTCACCCCCCCGGCCGGACGGTCCGCGACGAAGCGGATCGCCTACCGCAGCCGGTACGTCCACCTGGGCGTCGGCTACCCGGGGCTGAAGTTCCTCCCGGACCTGCAGGAGTACCGCTCCCGGTACGGGGACGTGCGGCGGGTCGTCAACGCCTACGAGCCGCACGAGCACGTCTACGACGAGCTGATCCGGCACCCGGCGACCGTCGTGGTGCGCGGGGCGGGCATCGTGGCCTCCCGCATCCTCGACCGGCTGATCACCGACCGCGACCGGCACGGGGCGAGGACGCACATCGTGCACCTGTTCCGCACGTATGTGCGCGGCTCGCACGGCCCCAGCGTGTTCATGCGCCGCCGGGGCGGCGACGGCTGGGCCTACCAGGGGTTCAACTACCCGAAGTCGGTCTGGGGCGGCCAGCTGAAGGCACGCATGCGCATGCTGGAGGGCGACGAGCGTAAGGCGCTCTACGACACGATCGGCGGGACGAACACCCCCCGCCGGCGCCGGTGGCAGGCTCAGCTCGCCCGCGGCCGGCACGAGGGCTGGTATGTGACCCGGGTGGGCGAGGTGGAGCGGCTCACCCCCGGAACGGACGGGACGGTGGTCACCCGGGTCCGCACCGCCGACGGGATGCTGGAGGTGCCGGCGGCGTACGTCATCGACGCCACCGGCCTGGTGGCGGACATCCGCGAGCACCGGGTGCTGGCAGACCTGCTCGACCACTCCGGAGCCGGGCACAACCCGCTCGGCCGGCTGGACGTGGAGCGGACCTTCGAGGTCCGCGGGACCCGCAACGGGCCGGGGCGGCTCTACGCCTCGGGCGCGGCGACCCTCGGCGGCTACTTCCCGGGCGTCGACACCTTCCTCGGTCTGCAGATCGCCGCCCAGGAAATCTGTGACGACCTGGCCGCGGAGGGATTCGTGCCCCGGATAGGGGTGGCACGTTCGGTGTCGCAGTGGGTGCGTTGGATGCGCAACCAACCGGTCTGACGCCGCACACGATCGGAGAAAATCGCCTCATGGTGCCGACCCTGGCCGGACGGCTTCAGACCCGCCTGTTCCTACTCGCCACCGTCGGGGTCGTTCTGACGGCGCTGATCGCCCCGCTGCTGCCCACCGAGGCATCTGCCGGGGCCGCGTGGCGGGCGAGTTTCGGCGTGCTGTGCGCGGTCGCCCTTCTCGGGCTGGGCTGGGAGCTCGTCTACCACGGGCTGCAGCAGTTCCGCTGGGAAAAGGACTGGCCGACGATGTTCGGCCTGCTCACCGCGGTGAACGAGGGCCTGCTGGTGTGGCTGGCAGCGCGGGCGGGCGCCGTTCCGGGTGCGGACGGCGTCGAAGGAAAGGCCTTCCTCGTCCATTTCGGGCTCGTCTGGCTGGCGGTGTGGCTCTGCGCGAACGGCCCGATGCGCGTCCCGTTCCTGCGGTGGCGTTTCCACGGTGGCCGACTACTCTGACGGCGGTGCCGCCGCCTTCCCGGGGCCTTTACCACGTTCGCCGCGGCCGCCGCGCCGCTGCCCCGCCGGTGGGGTCCGCACAGCGACACCGGAGGTTCCAACCACCGCTCTCGCGGCAGGATAAGTGCGGTACGCCGTGCGCGGGTGCCGCTAGTCTGAAGATCGGTACCGTTTGCACGGCGCGGGTGGGCGGCGAAGGGCGAGGCAATGGCGGGACTAGACCGTTTCCGGGTCGTGGTCGGCACGGGGCACGGCGGGCACACGGGCGTGGTCGTCAGACTGCCCGGGGTGCTGGTCGTCGCCCACGTGGGCCGGCCCGAGACCACCGAGACCACCAAGCGGCTGCTTGCCCTGTGCGCCGAGGTGGCCGGCGAGGCCGGCACGGCGGCGACGATGGGCCGCCGCCTCGTCCGCCGCGTCGCCGGACTGCTGGCCGACGCCGATCCGGACCGCGTCCCCGACTTCAGCCTCCTCACGACGGTCAACGACCGCGTCGCCGCGCTCGTCCACGGCGCGATGGACGTCGTCGCGACCGGCCCGTCCCCCGTCTCGCTGTCCGGGGTGGATTCGGCTACCTGGGTCGACCGCCTGCTGCCCGCCGAGATCACCCGGCTGGAGGTCGGGCCGACCGGCACGATCGGCGACGGCGCCCCCACCGGCGGCATCGACGACCTGGGCTTCCCGCTGGACCTGCGGATCGGCGCGGTGCCGGGCACCGCGGTGAGCCTGGTGGCCGACGACTCCCCGGCGCTGCCCGCCCCGAAGGCCTCGACCGACGCGCTGCTGGCCGGCTTCGAGTCGCCGCGCGAGCCGATGACGGGGGCGGCGCCGATCCCCACCTCGGGCGCCCGCATGCCCGACCCGCTCTCCACAGCTCCGCCGGCGCTCACCCCGCTGCTGAGCAAGGAGGAGGAGGCGCACCGGATGCGCGCGGCCGCCGAGCCGACGCAGGCCGCCGACTTCGACGAGCTCGAGGAGGACCCGCCCACGGAGCTCGCCGGTCGGGAGCCGGCGCCCTCCGGGCACTCGTCCGGGCACCAGCACGGGGGCGGGCACAGCTCGATGGGCTCGATGGGCCACACCCCGGGCGGCCCCCCCGGCCTGCACGACGATCTCGGCGACGACCTCGACGACGACCACGACGCCATGACGCAGCTGCCGGGGCAGACCTTCACCGTCTCCGACCTCATCGAGGACGACGAGGCGCAGACGATCCTGCCGAACCCGTCGCAGCCCCAGGTCGAGGGCGTCCTGTGCGCCCACGGCCACTTCAACCACCCGCAGGCGCCCTACTGCGCCGAGTGCGGCCTCTCGCTGGCCCAGCAGACGAACCGGACGGTGCTCGGCCCCCGGCCGGCGGTGGGCGTCCTGGTGTTCGACGACGGCCAGACCGTCAACGTCGACATGGACCTGGTGATCGGGCGTCAGCCGGACCGCGACGAGGCCGTCCGCGCCGGCAACGCGCGCCCGCTGCCCGTCGAGGACGGCGAGAGCGCCGTGTCCCGGGTCCACGCGGTGATCACCCTGACCGGGTGGGACGCGGTCATCACCGACCGCGGGTCGGCGAACGGCACCTACATCGCCCCGCCGGAGGCGACGGTGTGGACCCCGCTGAACCCGCACCAGCCCGCCCCGCTCGTCCCCGGGACCCGCGTCCAGGTCGGCAAGCGGACCTTCGTCTTCAACTCACACCTGCAGGTCTGAGCGCCCCGGGAAGCGTCCCGGGACGGCCGGCCCCCTGCCGGCCGGATACTCACCGGGGGCCGGGTGACCTGGCCGCGCGGGCGGTTCGCCCCTGACCGGGCGCCGTCCGTGGGCCACACTGGACGGTGATGAGCCGAGCCGACGAAGACCGGGGCGTGAGCGCCATGCCACGTGACAGCAGAACCGCAGACGGCACACGCGCCGAGACCGACGCGGCGGCGCCCAGGGCCTCCACCGCGGCCTCCACCGCGACCAAGCCTTCCGGTATGACCCCCACCGTGACCGAGGCCGCCGGGTTGCCCGACGCAGCGGAGGCCGAGCGGACGAGCCCCGGAAGCGACGAGGACGTCCTCGTCGGCGCGGCCGGAAGCGGGCCGGCGGGGGCACGGGCCGACCGCGCGCCGGCCTGGGTCCGGCTCTGGTGGACGCCGCTCGTCCTGTTCGCCGTCCTCGGGCTGCTCGCCGGCGGCGCCGGCCTGCGCGTGCTGCTGGACCGTCCGCCCGCCGACAACTCGGTCGACGTGGGCTTCGCCCGGGACATGTCCGAGCACCACTCCCAGGCCGTCCAGATGGCGATGGTCGAGTTCAACCACGGAGGCAATGCGGACGTCCGCAACATGGCCCAGGACATCGCGCTCAGCCAGCAGCGGGAGATCGGCGTCATGGACGCGTGGCTGTCCGGCTGGGGCCGTACCTCGACGTCCGCCAACGCGCCCATGGCCTGGATGGCCGATGACAGCGCCGGCGGCCACGGCGACCACGGCACCGCGGGGACCGGCGCGATGACCGACGGAACCATGCCCGGCGGCGGCATGACCGGTAGGACCGGGGAGACCGTGCGGATGCCGGGCATGGCGACCGAGTCCGAGCTCGGCGCGCTCGCGGCGGCGAGCGGGCGCGACCTGGACGTCCAGTTCCTGACCCTGATGATCCACCACCACCGCGGCGGCGTGGCCATGGCGCAGTACGCCTCGATGCACGCCGACGACGACCGGGTGCGGGCGCTGGCCCGGGCGATGGTGGTCAACCAGGCCTGGGAGATCGACCAGATGCAGCGGTACCTCGAGCAGTTGGGCGCGCCGCGGGCCTGACCCGGAGGGCCCGTAGATCCGGTTTCGAGGGCTTTGTATCGTCATATCTGACCTACCGGAAGAGTTGGGGGACGTCCCCGCCGCCGGGCCGGGATGGCATGCCACCCGTCCGGGCGGGAGAGGCGAGGGTGTCCCGACTCCGGTGGCGTGTGCCCGCCCTGGCGGGACGCCCCGGCGTGCCGACCGGTTCACCGAGGTGACGTCTCGACGCCGCGACGTCACCGCCTCGCGCCTGTGAGAGTTCCGCGTGCCTGAGATGTCCCGGGGCCAGCCCTTGCCCCAGCCCGCCGTTCGCCGTGCCCGCCTTCCCCGGGCCCGGCCACGGCTGGCCGGTGCCCGCTGGGCGGCGCTGGCCGGCGTCCGGTGGGGCGTCCGGTGGCCGGGGCTGCGCGTGGTCCGCGTCGAGCTGCTGGCCGGCCTGGTCACCGCGCTGGCGCTCATCCCGGAGACCATCTCGTTCTCGGTCGTCGCCGGGGTGGATCCCAAGGTCGGCCTGTTCGCGTCGTTCACGATCTCCGTCGTCATCGCCTTCACCGGCGGCCGCCCGGCGATGATCTCGGCGGCGGCGGGCTCGATGGCGCTCGTCGCGGCACCGCTGGTCCGCGACCACGGCCTGGACTACCTGCTCGCGACCACGGTCGGCGTCGGCGTGACGATGTTCGCGCTCGGCCGGCTCGGGGTCGCGCGGCTGATGCGCTTCGTGCCGCGCACGGTGATGATCGGTTTCGTCAACGCACTGGCCATCCTGATCTTCATGGCGCAGATGCCGCACGTCATCGGCGAGTCGCTGCCGGTCTACCTGCTGGTCGGGGCCGGCCTGGCCATCCTGCTCATCGTCCCGCGGCTCACCCGGGCCGTGCCGCCGCCGCTGGTCGCGGTCGGCCTGCTGACCCTGACGACCGTCGCGTTCGACCTGTCGGTGCCGACCGTCGGCGACGAGGGCGCCCTGCCCGGCTCGCTGCCCGTCCCGGGGCTCCCGTCCGTCCCGATGACCTGGGAGACGCTGCGGATCATCGCGCCGTACGTTGTCACGCTCACCGCGGTCGGCCTGCTGGAGACCCTGCTCACCGCGCAGATCGTCGACCGGATGACCGACACCACGCACGACGCCAACCGGGAGGCGTGGGGACTGGGCCTCGCCAACGTCGTCAACGGCTTCCTCGGCGGCATGGCCGGCTGCGCCATGATCGGCCAGACGATGGTCAACGTCTCCTCCGGCGGCCGGACGCGCCTGTCCACCTTCGCCGCCGGCGCCTTCCTGCTCCTTCTCGTGGTCCCGCTGCGGGGGATCGTCGGCGTGATCCCGATGTCCGCCCTGGTGGCGGTCATGATCCTGGTCTCGGTGATGACCTTCGAGTGGCGCAGCGTGGCGCCGTCCACGCTGCGGCGGATGCCGCGCTCGGAGACCCTGGTGATGGTCGCGACCGTCGCGGTGGTCGTGCCCACCCACAACCTGGCGTACGGGGTGCTGGTGGGTGTCGTGCTCTCCGCGCTGCTGTTCACCCGCCGGGTCGCGCACCTCACCGAGGTCACCAGCGTGCTCGACCCGGAGGGGGGCGAGCGCCTCTACGCCGTGGGCGGCCCGGTCTTCTTCGGCTCCAGCAACGACCTGGTGAACGCCTTCGACTACGCCCACGACCCGCCCCGGGTCGTCATCGACCTCGCCGACGCCCAGATCCTGGACTCCGCCGGGGTGGCCGCGTTGGACGACGTCCTGCAGAAGTTCGCCGAGCGTGGCACCACCGTGCACCTGGCCGGCGCGACCGGCGGCACCGAGGCGATGCTCGCCCGGCTCTCGACCGCGCCGCCGGACCGGGCCGCCGGCCGCGAACCGCGTGAACCGTGCCCGGAGGAATCGCCTGGCGCAACGAAGAAATCCCGGCCCCGAACGGCCGACAGACCCGATGCCGAAGCTGGGCCGAGCACGCCCCGACGGTGATCGGGCGGCGTGGGCCGACACGCGCCCGTCGCCGTGCCATCAGGTTTAGCTCAGGTTGCCTGTGCAACATTGCCCCCAGGATGATTGAACCTTCAAGAAGGTAGGTACCTGGTGGCAGACAGCACGCCTCGTAAAAAGCGGCGCTGGCCGCTGATCCTGGTCGGCGCCGTCGTGGCCGTGGCGGTCCTGGTCGTGGGCGGCACCGCGTTCTACATCAACGTGATCAAGGAGGACGCCCCGGAGGAGTTCGCACTCGACGACCCCGGGCCCAGCACCTCGTCCGCCGGTTCCACGGCCGGCGATTCGGTCGACGGCGTGTGGCGGATCACCGACGGGTCCGAGGCCGGCTACCGGGTCGAGGAGGTCCTCTTCGGCCAGAAGACGACCGCCGCGGGCCGCACCTCGGAGGTGTCCGGGTCGATGACCATCGCCGACGACGGCGTCACCGAGGCGCAGTTCGAGGTGCAGATGGCGTCGGTGCGCAGCGACGAGGATCGTCGCGACAACCAGTTCCGCGGCCGGATCATGGACGTCGACACCTATCCGACGTCCCAGTTCACGCTCACCGAGCCGATCGACCTGGGTTCGGTGCCGGCCGCCGACGAGACGCGCACCTACCCGGCCACCGGAACGCTGACCATGCACGGCACCGCCCGCGAGGTGACCATGAACCTGCAGGCCCGCCGCGCCGGCGACCAGATCCAGATCGTCGGCCAGATCCCGGTGACCTTCGCCGACTACGGCATCCCGAACCCGAGCATCCCGGGTATCTCAACCGAGGACCACGGGATCATGGAGGTCTCGCTGAAGTTCGTGCGCGGCGAGCCGACCGAGTAGCTCCTCAGCACGCCCGCCGGGCGATCCGGCTGCTGACACCCCCGGCTGCTGACACCCCCGGCCACGCTGGCCGGCCGGGCCAGGCGGCCGGGGGCGCCCGGCAGTCAGGACGTCGCTGCCGCCGGCTTCCCGGTCGCGGGCTGAGCCGTGGCGGGCTCAGCCGAGGACGGCTCGTCCGCGCCCGGTCGCCCGCCGTTCACGGCCGCCGGCACCGCCGTCGGCGCGGGTTCCGGCACGGCTGCCGGCACGGCTGCCGGCGCGGGTTCCGGCACGGCTGCCGGCGCGGCGTCGCCGCGGGAGCGCTGCGGGGGCACGCCGTGCACCCGTTCCAGCTCGATCTCCTCGGCGTCGGGCACCCGCGGCGCGGGCTTCGTCAGGGCCCAGATCGCGCAGACCACCGCGAGGAACAGATAGCCCAGCGCGACCTGGCCGCTGGCGTTCCACTCCACCTTCTCGCCGTGGATCAGGCCGACGAACGCCAGCACCGCGCCGGCCACGGACGCGATCGTCGCGTGGACGAACCGCTTGTCGATGATGAACGCCACGATCGTGCCCAGGACCAGACCGGCGAGGACGGCCCCGTCGCCGAGGACGTGCAGCCCGTGCAGCAGCACGCTGTTCGCCTCGAGATCGTCGTCGGTGACGGTGAGCTGGACCGACGGGTTGAGGTTGGACGCCACGCCGACCGCGGTGGTCACCGTGTTGTCGATGAGCCCCGCCGCCCAGGACGCGATGTTCGGGATGATCGCCGCCACCACCGCGGCGCCGTGCGCCTTCGGTGACACCTGGAATGCCTGCGCACCGATCAGCAGCCCGATGTAGAGCAGGATCGGCACGATCGCCGGCAGCGGGAGCACCGCGTTGAGCAGGCTGAACATCCCCAGGAAGCACAGCAGCGCGATGACGGCGCCGGTCGCCAGCGAGTACCCCGTCCGGCCACCGGCCGCCTTCCAGCCGGGATGGCCGATGTAGACCGCGGGCGGGAACGGGGAGCCCAGCGCCGCGCCGACGACCGCGCCGAGGCCGTCGGCGAGCAGGATCGGCCGCAGGTTGTAGCTGTCCCCGGCGGACGCGGCACTCTCCACGTTGGTCATGCCCTCGGTGAAGTTGTAGACCCCGAGCGGGATGGCCGTGGCGAGCAGCGGCGAGATGTCGGACAGGCCGTCGATCAGCTTGTCGAAGTGGAACGTCGGCAGCGAGACAGCGATGTCCTTCGCCGCGTCGCCGACCGCGGGGGCGTCCATGAAGCCGCCGATCCAGCCGATCGCCGTCCCCAGCAGCAGCGCGACCGCGCCGATCGGCAGGTTCCACGGCAGCTTCAGGTCGGTGAGCAGCCCGATGAGCAGCAGGCCGAAGACCGGCAGCGCGATCCAGGCGGCGTCCCACATCTGCGCGGCCGGCCGCATCGAGATGAACGCGATGGAGATGCCGGCGAGCGTGCCGAGCATGGCCGCGCGCGGGGCGTAGCGGCGGATCGTCGGGCCGACGAAGGCGCCGATCATGACGATGATCCCGATGATGAACGCCCAGGCGAGGCCCGCCTGCCAGGCGGCCACCGGGTCCTTCGTCTGCAGGTAGATCGGCAACATGATCACGAAGACGACGATGAACATGTGCGGAACGCTCGGCCCGTACGGCATGGCCGTGACGTCGCCACGGCCCTCCTTGAGGGCCAGCCGGCGGCCGAGCCAGGCGTAGAAGAAGTTGCCGAGCAGCATCGCGATGCCCAGCGCGGGCAGGATCGCGCCGAACACGTCCCCCTTGGGGATGTTCACCACGAACAGGCACAGCGACGTCAGGACGATGACGTTGACCAGGACGTTGATGCCCAGGCCGAAGAACGCGTTGGTGTCGCCCTTCGTCCAGTAGGGCAGGTTGACCGACCGCTCGGCCGGCGGGCTTCCGATTTTGATCATGACGGGTACGGTCTCCCTGGGATTCAGGACGCGGCGACGGCGGACGAGGCGACGGCGGAGGCGCCCAGAACCGCGAGGGCGTCGAGGAACTGCTCGGAGGAGGCGACCCAGCCGAAGATCCCGCCCTGCGCGGCGATCATCTCCAGGGCGACCCGCTGGAACTCGGGAAAGTAGGAGCCGACGCAGTCGGAGAGGACGAGGCACTCGTAGCCGCGGTCGTTGGCCTCGCGCACGGTCGTGTGCACGCAGACCTCGGTGGTCACCCCGGTGACGACGAGGCTGGTGATCCCACGCGCTTTCAGGACGTCACCGAACTCGGTGGCGTAGAACGCACCCTTGCCGGGCTTGTCGATGACGGGCTCGCCCTCGGCCGGCGCGAGCTCGTCGATGATGTCCTGGCCGTACTCGCCGCGGATCAGGATGCGTCCCTTGGGGCCCCCGTCACCGATCTTCAGAGTGGCGCCGCCCCGGTTGAGCTTGGCCGGCGGGAGGTCGGAGAGGTCCGGCAGGTGCCCCTCCCGGGTGTGGATCACGGTGAGACCGACGGCCCGGGCCGCGGCGAGCACGGCCGCGAGCGGCTCGATCGTGCTCCGCAGCTGGGAGACGTCATTGCCCAGGCTCTCGCCGAAGCCACCCGGCTCCAGGAAGTCGCGCTGCATGTCGATGAGGACGAGCGCGGTCGTCGCCGGGTCGAACGTGTACTCGTAGGGACGCGCACTCACGGTGAGCGGTGCTGTGGGTGTCATGACGTGTCTTTCGCGCGAAGGGATGGGAGATCCCCTCCGGCCGGCCGGCGCGGGGCCCGTGCGAGGGCCGCCAGGAGGATCAGGTCCAGGGGCGAATCCGCTGCCGGGCGGGCGGATCCGCGCCCCGTCGGCGGTCGGGCGTCCGAAGACCATCCCCCGGTGTGCTGCATGCAGGTCAGGGTCGAGCGCGGTCGTTTCAGCTCACGTCCTGTCACGTAACACGGCGATGAACATGTATCCCGACTTGTATCCATCTCCGTATACAGATCTTGGTGACGGGTCGGCCTCCGACTCCTCCCAGGGCTCGGGGTGCCGGCGCGAGGCGGACCCCGAGGCGGGGACAGCCACCGGCCACAAGGCAGACCGGCCGGTCTCAGCCGCCACCGGCCACAAGGCACACCAGCCGGGCCCAGCCGCCACCACCCCCACGCCAGACCGCCCGCCCGCGGCTGACCCGCGACGCCGTCGCAGAACCGTGGCGGGTGAGTGAGTCCATAGACTCACTCACCCGCCACACTTGCTGCCGGCGCCTTGGATTTCCCCTGAATGGGGTTTGGAGCAATGCGGTCGTGAAGCTGCGGATTTTATCTCGTGGGGTGCCTGTGGATGGGTTTCATCCACAGGCGGAGTGGAGTGGCAATGTGGGGCGATGGATGACACGGGACGCGGGTGGGTGGCGCTGCTTCGGGCTCAGGCTGGTGTTTTCACGGTGGAGCAGGCCGCGGAAAATGGGTTTGATTATTATCGGCTTCGGTGGAAGGTCCGGTCGGGGCGTTGGCGGCGTGTGCACCCGCGGGTGTACTCCGCGCACAGCGGTCCGTTGAGCTGGGCGGCACGGCTGTGGGCGGCGGTGCTGTTCGCCGGTTCCGGCGCGGTGTTGTGTCGGCAGACCGCCGCACATGCCTGGGGCCTCGTCGAGGCGCCGACCCCGATTGTGCATGTGCTTGTGGTCGGCGCCGGTCATCCCAGGGCCACACCGGGCGTGGCCGTGCACCGAACACGCGAGCTTCGCCGCGGGGATGTGTTTCGTTCCCGGGCGCCGACCCGCACCTCGTTTGACCGTACCGTCCTCGACCTGGTCGAGCTGGCGACGCGGCCTGACGACGTCCAGGCGCTTGTGGCGAAGGCGATGCAGCGGGGGCGGACGACACCGGCGCGGTTGGGGCGTGCCCTGGAGCGTAGGCCCCGGCTGCGTCATCGCCGACTTGTCCGTGAGGCTCTGGTGCTCGCGGAGCAGGGCGCGGAGTCGTTGCTGGAGATTCGTCACGAAGAGCTTGGGAGGGCGCACGGCCTGCCGGTCCCGCGGCGCCAGGCACACCACGACCGCGGGAATCGTTCAGCTCGTCTCGATGCCTTTTATGAATCCTACGGTGTCGCGGTCGAGCTGGACGGACGGCTCAGCCATACCGAGGCCCGCCAGTGGTGGGACGACATGGATCGGGACAACAGCCTCCAGACCCAGGGCCTCCTCGTCCTCCGATTCCCCGGATTCATTGTCCTGAACGACCCGTGCAGAGTGGCGGCAACCATCGCCAAGGCCCTCCACTCCCGCGGCTGGACCACCCCCTACCACCCCTGCCCCACCTGCCAAACCACCCCAGACAGGTCCAAGGAAATGTGTGGCGGGTGAGTGAGTCCATGGACTCACTCACCCGCCACGCTTCGCCGTCGCCGCGGGTCAGCCAGGCGAGGCGGGGTCCGTTCTCGATGTTTGGCTACTTTGGGAGTTTGAGAAACTACTCTGTGTTCGATCCGATGCCGCAGAGAAGCGTTGGGGCCCGTCACCAGTGGTGACGGGCCCCAACGCTGGCTGTTCGATTCTCCGGGCCCGGTGTACCCGGAGCCCGGGACGGGCGCCTGGAGGGTCCGGAGGGCCTGGGCGCGGAACTCGGCGTTCGTCTGCGCGGACCGCGGACCGCGGACCGGCTGACCGGCGGACCGGC
Organism: Parafrankia sp. Ea1.12; assembly: GCF_900465275.1. Lineage (NCBI taxonomy): Bacteria > Bacillati > Actinomycetota > Actinomycetes > Frankiales > Frankiaceae > Parafrankia > Parafrankia sp. Ea1.12. The sequence goes on from NZ_UBIZ01000330.1 coordinate 40,324, forward strand.
GGACCAGCGGACCGGCGGACCAGCGGACCGGCGGACCGGCGGACGCGCAGATGGGCGGGTCAGGCTTCGGCGAGGGCCTCCACGCGCTCCGGTTCCGGGCGGGCCTGGGCGGCACCAGCCGGGACGACCGGTGACTCCTTGCGCGGCATGAACACCGCCAGCGCGGCGGCCCCGAACATGAGCGCCGCGCACACCAGGAATCCCAGCGAATACCCCGACGTCAGCGCGTCGGCCCGGTCGGCTCCCGCGGCCAGCTCGCTGTCGGTGTGCGTGTCCGCGACGATCGCCAGGACGGCCAGGCCGACGGCGGCGCCGATCTGCCGCGCGGTGTTGAGCAGCCCGGACGCGAGCCCGGCGAGCTGCGGCGGCACCCCCGCGGTGGCGGCTGTCGTCACCGCGACCATGTTGATGCCCATCCCGAATCCCAGCAGGGTGAGCGGTCCGAACACCTCGCTCCAGTACGAGCCGTGCGCGCTCAGCGCACTGAGCCAGCAGACACTCGACGCCACGATCACGGACGCGCCGATGATCAGCGGACGGGGGCCGAACCGGCCGACCGTCCGGGAACTGACCTGCGACCCGACAATGATCATGATCGGCATGGGAACCAGCGCCAGGCCGGCCTCGAGGGGCCCCTGCCCCTTCACCTGCTGCAGGTACAGGGTCAGGAAGAAGAACAGTCCGAACATGATCGAGCCCATCACGACGCCGATCGTGTTCGCGTACCGCAGCGCCCTGCGCCGGAAGATGCCCAGTGGCACCAGCGGGTTCTCGGTACGTGACTCGATGATCAGGAACGCCGTGAGGAGCACGGCCGCGGCAACCAGCCAGCCGACGGTCACCGGCGAGCCCCAGCTGCTGGACTCCGTCCGCACGATGCCGTAGACCAGCGCCGTGAGCCCGGCCGTGACGGTCACGGTGCCGGGGATGTCCAGGTCGCGCACTCCGCGAGCCTGACCACGGGACTCGACCAGCGCCGCCCGCGCTCCGACAAGCAGCACCAGCCCGATCGGCACGTTGACGAACAGCACCCACCGCCAGTCGGCGATCTCGGTCAGCACGCCCCCGGCCAGCGCACCCATCGCGCCGCCGCCGGCGGCGGTCGCGCCCCACATGCCGAGCGCCCGGGCGCGCTCCCGCGGATCCGGGAACGAGGTCATCAGGATGCTCAGCGTCGCGGGCGCGAGCACCGCACCGCCAAGCCCCTGCACCGCACGAGCGACGATCAGCATGACCTGGTTCTCGGCGAGGCCGCCGGCGAGGCTGGCCGCGGTGAACAGCACCAGCCCGGAGATGAACACCCGGCGCCGCCCGAACAGGTCCGCCGCCCGCCCGCCGAACAGCAGCAGCCCGGCGAAGGCCAGCGTGTAGGCGTTGACCACCCACTGCAGACCAGACGAGCTCAGATCCAGCTCGGTCTGCATGGACGGCAGCGCGACGTTCACGATCGAGACGTCCAGGACGACCATGAACTGGGCGAAGCAGCACACGGCCAGCACCGCCCAGGCCGGCACCCGCCGCCCCCGGCCTGCCGGGGCGGCCGTCTTCTCCCCGGCGACCTGGCCCGGCGCGAGCGCCTCCTTCTCCGCGGCTCCGGCCGGCGCGACCGTGCCCTCCGGAGACGCCGTGCCCTCCGGCGAGTCCAGGCCCTCGGACGTCACCGCATCCGCCGACGTCACCGCGACCGGCGGGGCGGCCGGGGTCGCCGCCACCGCGGCCACCGCGACCACCGCGACCGTGGCAGCGGTCGCCTGCTCAGGAACGACGATCTCGACCGGCTCCGCACCGGCCTCCGGCTCCACCGCGCTCCCATCCGCGACCGCGGCCTGCACCTCGACGTCGGATCCGGCCTCGGTCCCAGATCCGGTCTCGGTCTCGGCCCCGGCCTCGGTCCCGGTCGCAGCCTCGGACTTGACCTCGACCGCCTCCGCCGGCTCGGCCACAACCGCAGCCTCGGCCGCGATCTCGGACTCAGCCTCGACTTCGGGCTTGGCCTCAGGCTCGGGCTCGGCTGGCGGGCTCTGCCCCTCAGCCTTCTCCTCGGCCACGCCCGCGCCAGCGGCCACCGCTTCGGCCGTCACCTCGGCCTTCTCAGCCGCCGGTTCGTCGGTAGCCACCGTCCCGGCCGCCACCTCGGCCTTTTCGGCAGGCGCCTCGCCGGCCCCGGCCACCACGTCAGCCTGTTCGCGGTCAGCCGCTTCGCTGTCAGCGCCTTCGCGCGCCACCCCGGCGCCCGCGGCCGCCGCATCGACAGCCTCGCCGTCGGCACTCTCGCCGTCGGCACTCTCGCCAGAGGCAGCCTCACCAGCGACGACCTCACCAGCGGCAGCCCCACCGGCAGCAGCCTCAGCCGCGGCGCCGTCGCCGCCGGTGGGTCCGAGGTCGCCAGCGCCCGCGGCGGCATCCGCCGGGGCTTCGGGCGTCACCGCCTCGCTCGCCGCGGCCGGCGTCGCCGTGCCGGTCCGCCTGCGCGCCTGCGCCCCGGCACCCCTGGATCCCGCGGATCTCGCTCTCGGCTTGCCCCTGCTCTTCGCCATCGCGCCCTCCCACAGCCGCACCGGTCGTCGATCTGGCGGCCGCGCCGGCCCGCGACCAGGTCCCCGTACACCGTACGGACGTCCGACCGACCCTACGTCGTACGCTGTACGGAATCCAAACCGTATCCGGGGAGCAACGTGCGATGAACACCACATCCGTCGACCCGGCCAGGCCCCGCGGAGCCGGTGACCGACCGGCCGCCAGCCGGGCCGGGCTGTCCCGTGAGCGGATAGTGGCCGTGGCCCTGGAGATCGCCGACGCCGAAGGACTCGACGCGGTCTCGATGCGGCGCGTCGCCGCCATGCTCGGCGTCGGCACGATGACCCTCTACACCCACGTCCAGGACAAGGAAGCACTGCTGGAGCTGATGCTCGATGCGCTGACCGCCGAGCACCTCCTCGCCGACACCGGCCCGGACTGGCGCACCGGCCTCACCCGGATCGCCCGCCTCACCCGCCAGAGCCTGCTGCGCCATCCCTGGGCGCTGGCGCTCGGCCTGCGCCCCGCTCTCGGGCCGAACAAGCTGCGGCACATCGAGCAGTCCCTCGCCGTCGCGTCCGGGCTCACCACCGACCCGGCGGCCCAGCGAACGATCGTGCACGCGGTCGACGACCTGGTCGTCGGCTGCGCGATGCGGGAGCTCGCGGCGCGGGCCATCGAGGCCGACGTCCCGCGCCCGTTGTGCGGGCTGCGGCGCCGCATCGACGCCGAGCCCACCCTGCGGGAGCTGCTCCACAGCGGGGAGTTCCCACACCTGGCCCGGATGCTCGCCGGGGACGCCCCCTTCGCCTCGGAACGGTTCGAGCAGGCGCTGACCTGGCTACTCGACGGCATCGAGCGGACGTACCGGCCCGATTCCCCCACAACCTGAAGCCCTCGCCTCCACCCGCGGCTCGCGGGTCGAGGCGGGCGAACCGGGGCGAAGAGCAGCGAAGAACGCGGACCGGTCTTCACGGAAACGGCCCGAGCGGCTACCTTCGACCGGGTGAGCACCGTCGGTCAGCACGCCGCCACCAGGCGGGAGTCCGTATGACCACGGCCGCGTCCGGAATGACTGCGGCCGCGTCCAGGCCGGCCACAGCCCTGCCCAGGCGGGTGCGGCCTCTGCTGGACGGCGACCCGTCCACGATCGGCCCCTACGCCGTCCTCGGCCGGATAGCCCAGGGCCCGGGCGGGCTGGTCTTCCTGAGCCGCGCCGTCGGCGGCGCCCAGGTAGCGCTGCGCGTTCCGGAACCACCTCCCACTGTCAGCGAACGGGACTCGGAGCCACCGCCCACAGCCACCGGGCAGGGCCCGGACGCGGCGCGGCGGCTGCACGCGCACCTGTGTGAACGCTTCGCCGCCGCTGCCAACAGCGCCCGGGCCGCCGCCGGCCCGCACCGCTGCGCGGTCCTGGACTCCGGAGTCGTCGCCCCCGACCCCGATGTCCATCTCCCGGCCAGCGCAAGCGCCGACGGCGGCGCCGAGCCAGCGGCACCGTCGCGGTTCGCGGGGCTGCCCTACCTGGTCACCGAGTTCGTCGACGGACCCACACTGGCCCGGGAGGTCGCCGAACGCGGGCCGCTCTCCCCCGCCGAACTGCACGTCCTCGCATCGGCGCTGCTCGACGGACTACGCGCCGCCCGTCGGGCCGGCGGCCCGGCCCGGGACCTGTGCGTCCCGACCCCCGACGACATCGTGCTCTCCCTCACCGGCCCACGGCTGGTCAACCTGGGCCTCGGCACGACCGCCCGACCCGGTGGCGACGACGGCCCGCCGGACCCGGCGGTCGCGGCCTGGGCCCGCGTCGTCGCGCTTGCCGGCACCGGCTGCCTTCCCCCGCCTGGCTGGCCGAACAGCGGTGGGATGGACGACCCCGCCACCGTCGCGGTGCTCAACGCCATGCCGCGGGGCCAGGTCCGCACCGTGCTGAGGGACGCCCTCACGAGCCCTCGCCCGGCACCCACGCCGGCCCGCACCGCCGGCGGAAGCAGCGGAAGTGGCTCGGGCGCAAGAATCGCCACGGAGCGGGATGCCGCCGGGCTCGCCCGACTGGACAGGTTGCGGGCCAGTCTCGACGACCGACCCGGCATGCCGGTACGCGGACGCCGCCGCGCCGGATCACGATCCCGGTCCCCGGTTCGCCAGGCCCGCGAGGTGGTCGGTGCCGGCGCCGCCGGCGAGATCCGCCGGGCCGGCGGCAGCGGCAGCGGCAGCGAGGGTGTCCGGTCCGGCGACGCGGCGCGCGGGCGCGGGCGCTGGCGGCCGGTCGCGGCCGGGGTGATGACCGCGGTCACGGTGGTCGCGGTGGCGGCTTCCACGGGTCCCTCGTCGGGGCCGACCGCTGTCGTCGCCGGTGCCACCGTGCCGCTGGCGGGTGCCCCGCGGGGCACGCCTGTTCCGACACCCGTCCCGGATCAGCCCGGCGACCCGCGGCGACCCGGAGG
>NZ_UBIZ01000114.1:0-4141 GCF_900465275.1 Parafrankia sp. Ea1.12
CCTCCAGACCCCCCGCTACTGGACCCACCAGGCCCGCACCACCGTCCACTACCACCACGCCATCACCACCCTCCACCAGCACGGCACCACCACCTACCTCGAGATCGGACCCGACACCACCCTCACCACCCTCACCACCGAAACCCTCGAACAACTCGAACACGACAGGGCGCAGGAGCCACAGGCGGGGCGAGGCGCCTCCCGGACGCCGGTCGTCGTTCCCGTGCTGCGGCGCGACCGTCCCGGAACGGTCACCTTCGCGACCGCGCTGGCCACCCTGCACGCCCACGGTCACCCGGTCGGCTGGAACCCCGCCGGCCCGGCCACGGCACAGGAGCCGGACCCGGCCACGGACACCGTGCCCTCGACGGACCCGGTGACATCGACGAACGCCGGGGCGCCCGCACCGGACCCCGCGCCCGCAGCACCCGCGCCGCCGGTGGCCCTGCCCACCTACCCCTTCCAACGCCAGCGGTACTGGCTGGAGCGCGGGCCCGTCGCAGGCGGCGAGCGGGCGGACGCCACCGCGGGCGATCCGGCCGCCGCCGATTTCTGGGCCGCCGTGGAGCAGGAGGACCTCGCCGGGCTGACCACCGAGCTGGACATCTCCGAACCTGAGCGGACCACGGCCCTGCGGACCGTCCTGCCCGGGCTGGCCAGCTGGCGCCGCGCCAACCTCGAGCGTGCCGCGACCCACCGGTGGCGCTACCAGGTGGAGTGGAAGGCGCTGGCGGTCCCCGCCCCGGCCGGGGCGGCCCGTGCGCGGCGAACGGTCGACGGGGAGCCGGGAATCTGGTTCGTCGTGACGCCCGAGGGCGTGACCGGATCGGACGATGTCGTCTCCGCCCTCGCGGACCACCGCACGCGGGTGCGGGTGATCGAGGTGGGAACCGCGGAGTCCGATCGCGCCGGCCTGACCGCCCGCCTGCGCTCCGCCCTGGCGGACGAGGGGGGACAGTCCGCCGCCGGAACAGCGGCGACCCCGGCCGGCGTGGTCTCGCTGCTGGCGTGGCGGGACGCGCCGTGTCCCGACGCGCCCACCGTCGGCATCGGCCTGCTCGCCACCGTCGCACTCACACAGGCGCTCGGCGACCTCGAGGTGTCCGCGCCGCTGTGGCTGCTGACCCGCGGCGGTGTGGCGACGGACGCCACCGAACAGCCGCGGCTCTCCCAGGCAGAGGTCTGGGGACTGGGGCGGGTCGTGGGTCTGGAGCATCCGGACCGCTGGGGCGGCCTGATCGACCTGCCCGAGGACGGGTTCGACGCGGCGAGCGCACGCGGGCTGGCCGCCGTGCTGGCCGGCCTGGCGGAGGACCAGGTGGCCCTGCGGCCGCGTGGCCTGCTGGCCCGCCGGGTGGCACGGGTACCGAACCGGCGCGCAGCGGCGGGTCGGGCCTGGAACCCCCGGGGGACGGTTCTGGTCACCGGCGGCACGGGCGGGCTCGGCGGGCAGGTCGCCCGCTGGCTGGCGGGCGCCGGCGCGGAGCACATCGTGCTGGCGAGCCGACGAGGTCCACTCGCTCCGGGAGCCACCCGACTGGCGGACGAACTTCGTGGGCCGGGGGTGCGGGTGACGGTCGCCGCCTGCGACACCGCCGACCGGGCGGCCCTCAAGGCTTTGCTGGACTCGCTCGCGGCCGAGGACCTCACCGCCGTGGTGCACGCCGCCGGGGTGGTCACCGAGGTACCCGTGGCCCGTCTGGACGCGGACGATCTCGCGGAGGTGATCGCGGGCAAGGCCGCCGGGGCGGTACACCTGGACGACCTGCTCGGCGACACCGCGCTGGACGCCTTCGTGGTGTTCTCCTCGATCGCCGGGGTGTGGGGAAGCGGAGCCCAGGCGGGCTACGCCGCCGCGAACGCCACCCTCGACGCGCTGGTGGAGCGCCGGCGTTCCCGCGGTGTCGCCGGCACCGCGATCGCCTGGGGCCCGTGGGGCGGCGCCGGCATGGCGGAAGTGGGGGACATCGAGGCGCGGCTGCGCCGGCGCGGGCTGCGGGCCATGGATCCCGGGCTCGCGCTGGCGGCGCTGCGGCAGGCGGTCGCGGAGGAGGCCGGCCCCCTCGTCGTAGCCGACGTGGACTGGGAGCGGTTCGCGCCCGTGTTCACCGCGGCCCGGCCCCGGCCGCTGATCGCCGACCTGCCCGAGGTGCGCGCGCTGAACGCCGCAGCGGGCGCACCCGCGGCCGGCGGCGGGTCGGGCGCCTCCCCCGCCGGCAGGGCGACCGGCAGCGGGGCGATCACCGACCCGGACGCGGACGGATCCGGTTCGGAGCTGACCCGCCGGCTCGCCGCGCTCACCGCCGAGGAGCGGCGACGGGTACTCGTGGAGGCGGTGCTCGGCGCCGCGGTGGCGACGCTCGGCCACTCCTCCCCGGGCGCGATCGACCGGACCCGGCCGTTCAAGGAGCTGGGCTTCGACTCGCTCACCGCCGTGGAGCTGCGCAACCGGATCAACGCCGCGACCGGCCTGCGCCTGCCGGCCAGCGTCGTCTTCGACTATCCGACGGTCGACGCGCTGGCCGACCTGGTACTCACCGAACTCGCCGGCGCGCTGGGCGACGACATCGCGGTGGCCTCGGCCACGGCCGGGCGGGACGTGCGCGACGGTGCCGGCGACGACGACCCCGTCGTGATCGTGGCGGTGGCGGGGCGCTGGCCCGGCGGCGCCGACTCACCGGAGAAGCTGTGGCGGCTCGTGCTCGACGGCGTCGACGCCGTCGGCGCGTTCCCGGTGAACCGGGGATGGGATCTCGACGGACTGTTCCACCCGGACCCGAAGCACCCCGGCACCTCCTACGTGCGGGAGGGCGGCTTCCTGCACGACGCGGACCTGTTCGACGCCGAGTTCTTCGGAATCAGTCCCCGCGAGGCCACCGCCATGGACCCGCAGCAGCGGCTGCTGCTGGAGACCGCCTGGGAGGTCGTCGAACGGGCCGGGATCGAACCGACGTCCCTGCGGGGCTCGCGGACCGGTGTCTTCGTCGGCGCGTCCCAGCAGGAGTACGGCCCACGGCTGCACGAGGCGGTCCGCGGCGGGGTCGAGGGCTACCTGCTCACCGGCGCGACGAACAGCGTGGCGTCCGGGCGCATCTCCTATGTGCTGGGGCTGGAGGGGCCGTCGGTCTCCATCGACACCGCCTGCTCGTCGTCACTGGTCGCCACGCACCTCGCCGCGCAGGCGCTGCGCGGCGGCGAGGTCGACCTGGCCCTGGTCGGCGGGGTGAACGTGCTCGCCGGACCCGGCGCGTTCACCGAGTTCAGCCGGAAGAAGGGCCTGGCCCCGGACGGGCGGTGCAAGCCGTTCGCGGCCGCCGCCGACGGCACCGCCTGGTCGGAGGGCGTCGGCATGCTGCTGCTGGAGCGGCTTTCGGACGCGCGGGCGAACGGCCATCGGGTGCTGGCTGTGATCCGCGGCAGCGCGGTGAACGCGGACGGGGCCAGCAACGGCCTGACGGCGCCGAACGGGCCGTCGCAGCAGCGGGTGATCCGCGCCGCGCTCAGCGCCGCCCGCCTCACCCCGGACGACGTCGACGCCATCGAGGCCCACGGCACGGGCACCAAACTCGGCGACCCCATCGAGGCCCAGGCCCTGCTCGCCACCTACGGCCAGCACCGCGACCCCGGCCGGCCGCTGCTCATCGGCTCGATCAAGTCGAACCTCGGGCATCCCGCCGCGGTCTCCGGCATCACCGGGATCATCAAGATGATCCATGCCCTGGACGAGGGCCTGCTCCCGGGAACCCTGCACGTGGACGCGCCGACCCCGCACGTGGACTGGGACTCCGGCGCCGTCCGGGTCCTCACCGAGACCACCCCCTGGCCGGCGGTCGACCGGCCCCGCCGTGCCGGCGTCTCCTCCTTCGGCGTGAGCGGGACCAACGTCCACCTGATCCTCGAGCAGGCACCCGGCGACGGTGACAGCGGCGGTGACGGCCGGCGCGACGACGGCCGCGACGACAACCGCGACGGTGTGCCGTTGGCGTGGGTGCTGTCCGCGCGCACCACCGATGCCCTGCGCGCTCAGGCCGACCGGCTCGCCACCCACCTCGACGCGCAGACCCCCCCACCGGCGCAGCACGACCCCCTGCCCGCCCGGCTCGCCCACGCCCACAGCACCACCCGCACCCACTTCCACCAG
>NZ_UBIZ01000101.1:0-237 GCF_900465275.1 Parafrankia sp. Ea1.12
CCTCGACCGAGGTAGTCGACGACGTCACCCTGAAAGTCACGATGACCACTCCCGTGACCGCGTACGCGCAGGCGATCGTCGGCTCGGCGATGAACTGGATCGCCTCACCGGCGGCCCTGCGGAAGGGCGCCGCGGCCTTCGACGCCACCCCGATCGGCGCCGGCCCGTTCACGCTGAAGAGCTGGACCCGCCAGGCCGCCATGGAGCTGGTCAAGAACCCCCGCTACTGGGACGCCC
>NZ_UBIZ01000494.1:0-855 GCF_900465275.1 Parafrankia sp. Ea1.12
CCTCGGTATCCCTCGGATCTCACGGACGCGGAGTGGGCCTACGTGCAGCCGCTGCTGCCGGCGGCGTCGAAGGACGGCCGGCCCGAGAAACACGACCGGCGTGACATCGTGGACGCGATCCTCTATGTGACCCATAACGGTGTCGTGTGGCGAGCGCTGCCGGCGGACTTCCCGCCCTGGAAGACTGTCTACGGGTTCTTCGAGCGGTGGAAGAACAAAGGCGTCACCATCAGGGTCCACGACGGGCTGCGCGACGAGGTCCGCCAGGCCGAGGGCCGCAGCGCGGCACCGACCGCCGGAGTGATCGACTCCCAGTCGGTGAAGGGCGCTGCCACGGTGACCACCCCGACCCGCGGTTACGACGCGGGGAAGAAGGTCAACGGCCGCAAACGGTTCATCATCGTGGACGCCCTCGGTTTACTGCTGGCCGTGCTCGTCGTCCCTGCCAGCCGCCAGGACCGCGACGGCGCCCGCCAGCTGCTGGTCGACCACTACTTCACCATCCCGACCTGCCGTTTCCTGTTCGCCGACGGAGGGTTCGCCGGCCGGTTCGTCACCTGGGCCGCCACCGTCATGAAGACCACCGTCGAGATCGTCCAGAAGGAACAAGGCCAGAAAGGCTTCCGTCCGCTCCCGAAACGCTGGGTTGTGGAACGCACACTGGCCTGGATCACCGCGCACCGCCGTCTCACCCACGACTACGAACGCGACCCGGCCAGCTCTGCCACCTTCGTCTACTGGGCCATGATCCGCACGATGGCCCACCGGCTCGCCCGCGGTACCCCTGTCCCACGCTGGACCCCCAGGAAGGCCACGGAGAGTTAATAGCCATCAAGATTCAGGACAGGTACTGAG
>NZ_UBIZ01000374.1:0-248 GCF_900465275.1 Parafrankia sp. Ea1.12
CTTCGGCATTGAGCGGAGTGCCGTCGGAGAAGACCAGCCCGGGCCGCAGCTTCAGGGTGAAGGTGCGGCCGTTGTCCGTCGTGGTGAAGGACTCGGCCATCTGGTAGCGGATCTCGCCCGCCTCGTCCGTGGTCATCAGGGTTCCGTACAGGGCGTTACCCAGCACGGCGGTGATCGCGGCCTGGTTGCCGAGGGATGCCGGGTCCAGGCTGCGCGGATCGCTCAGTATGAGGATCCGGGCGGTAGGC
>NZ_UBIZ01000100.1:0-14417 GCF_900465275.1 Parafrankia sp. Ea1.12
GCGGTCGCGGGCGGTGTCGGCGAGGTCGCCGGTGGGCGGGTCCTGCGGCTGGCCACCTGGGGTCTGGTCCCGTTCTGGGCGAAGGACCCGGCGATCGGCAGCCGCCTGATCAACGCCCGCGCCGAGTCGGTCGCGTCCAAGCCGGCGTTTCGCGCTGCGTTCGCCGCCCGCCGGTGCCTCGTTCCCGCCACCGGCTTCTACGAGTGGCGGCGGCCCGGCGGCTCGCGCCGCGGCCAGCCCTACTACATCCATCCGGCCGGCCACCCGGGGGCCGACGGCCTGTTCGCCTTCGCCGGGCTCTACGAGGTCTGGTCGAAGGGCGAGCAGCCGCTGACCACGTTCACGATCCTCACCACCGACGCGGCCGCGGGCACCGAGTTCATCCACGACCGGTCACCCGTCGTGGTGCCGCGCCCGGCCTGGTCCCGGTGGATCGACCCGACGCTGCGGGATCCCGAGGCGCTCGCCGGGATCCTGCGGCCCGCTCCGGCCGGGGTGTTCGCCGCGCACCCGGTCTCACCCGAGGTCGGCAGCGTCCGCAACACCGGCCGTCACCTCGTCGACCCCGTCGACGTCGACCCGGAGGAGGCAGCCGCCGCTGCCGGTCCGCCGGCCACCGCCGGCCCGTCCCGGGCCCGGCGGGCCGGGCGAGCGACGCCCGTCGCCAAGTCAGCGTCCGTCGCCGGGCCGACCTCCGTCGCCGAGCCGCCGCCCGGTGCGGGGGTAATCGCCCCGCATGAGGTCGGCCTCTTCGGCGAGGATGGCGTGGGTCCGCACGCGCGGCGATGACACCGAGGCCAGGGCCTGACCTGGCCTGGCCGGTCGGGGCCGTCCGGTCTGGGCCTGGCCCGGCCCTGTAAGGACCGGTACGGCCAGGTCCGGTCTGGTCCTCGCCGTGGCCGTCGCTGTGTCGGGCATGGCCCGCCCGGCCCGGCCACCCGCCCGACGGAGGCAGCCGGGACCCTGCGTGCACCGCGCTCTCGGGAGGACATCGGATGGGAACAGAAGATCTCGCCACGGAACGGCTCGCCAACCTGCGCGACGTCGGCGGCATGACCACCGCGGACGGCCGCGTCACCAACACGGGCGTGCTGTACCGCAGCGAGATGCACCGGGTCGAGGACGCCCGGCCGGCGGCGGAGTTCACCTGGCCCCCGCCGACCGTGGTCGACCTGCGCTCCGCGGTCGAGCGGGGGAGCTCCCCGCACCCGCTGTCGCTGATCGGCTCGGAGATCCACGTGATGCCCCTGCTCGGCGAGGAGACCGGCCGGGTCAGCGACTCCCTGCCGCCGGACGCGCTCGCGGGCGGCCTGCGCACGCTGTACGCCGCGATGCTCGACATCGCGACACCCCGGCTGGTGGAGATCCTCGACCTGGCGGCGGAGGCCCCCGGTCCGCTCCTGGTGCACTGCGCGGCCGGCAAGGACCGCACGGGCGTGGTCGTCGCCCTCCTCCTGCGCCTGGCCGGTGTCGTCCCGGAGCAGGTGGTCGCCGACTACCTGGTCACCGGCGAGAACATGCCGGGCGTGCTGCGCCGCCTGCGAGGGCACGCGATCCTCCCCGACGGCCGGGTCGTCGACAAGGAGGTCACCAAGGTCTCGGTGGCCGCCGTCGAGCAGGTGCTGACCATCATCGACGGGCACCCGCAGGGCCCGGAGGGCTGGTTCCTCGACCGCGGCGCCCGGCCCGAGGCCGTCGAACTCTGGCGCAAGCGCATCCTGGGCTGAGTCCGGGGCGACCATTGCCGTCGCTCGGGAGGGCTTCTGCCGTCGCTCGGCGAGCGCATCACGGTCCTGGCCTCGGTGGCTGGCCGGGGAGTCCGGCTCAGTTACTCGCCCTTTAGTTTCTTCCTCGCCGTTTCGGGGGGTCGCTGGCGGCGGATTTCGCTCGGAGAGGACGAGAAGGAAATTAAAGGGCGAGCAGGATACTCAGGGGCGCAGGGCCAGGCCGAGTGCCACCTCGGTCACGCCGGTGACGACGAGTTGGATGCCGAACAGCACCGCGAGCACCACCATGGTCGAGGACGGCCAGGCCAGGGCCAGCACCCCGAGGACCACGGCGAGCGCGGCGATCAGCAGGCCACGGGCCACGCTGCCGGTGCGGCCGGCCTGGCCGTTCCGACTCGCCAGCACCAGCAGTGCCCGGACCACCCCCGCGACGATCAGGGCCGCACCGACGATCAGCGCTATCGCGTGCAGCGTCACCCCCGGCCACAGCAGGATCACCACGCCGGCGACGGCGGTCAGCGCGCCGAAGAAGATGGCGGAGCTGCTGTTCTCGGTGCGTACGGCGGAGACGATCTCGGTGATGCCGGAGACGAGAAGAGCCACACCGGCGATGACGGCCAGCGCGCCGACGGTGGTGAAGGGATTGGTGATGAGCAGCAACCCCAGGACCGTGACCGCGATTCCGAGGATGACCAGGGCCGACCACAGCGAACTCGGGCGCTGCGTCTCCCGGTTCTGTCGATACGTGGTTGTCATCGTGACCTCCCCGTGTCTGGCCCGAAGGCGTCCGTGAGCCGGGGCTCGTGCCCGTGACCTGGGAAAGGCGTACCCGCAACGCCTGGTGGGCGCACCCGTGCGGCGGTAGTCACCGACCGTCCGGCGCGGGACGCCCGTCGGGCGCGGTGCCGCGGCCCGTACCCTGGAGGACATGACCTCTGCCGCGTCGTGAGGCGGGCGTTTCCCAGGCACCCCGGTGTCGTGGTGGCCAACCGCTGACACCTGATACGCGCACGAATCCGATGTACGAAAGAGGCCGACCCTCATGATCATCGTGTCCGAGCTCGAGCTCCGCGCCGGAGCCCGCACACTGATCGAGCCGGTCTCGTTCCGGGTGCAGCCGGGTGACCGTATCGGCCTCGTCGGCCGCAACGGCGCCGGCAAGACGACGATGCTGAAGACGCTCGCGGGGGAGACCCTGCCCTTCGCCGGCAAGGTGGACATCCGCGGCGAGATCGGCTACCTGCCGCAGGACCCGCGCACCGGCGACCTCGCCGACACCGCCCGCGACCGCGTGCTCGCCGCCCGAGGCCTCGACGTGATCCTGCGCGAGATGGAGAAGCTCCAGCTCGAGATGGCCGAGTTCGTCGACGAGACGGCCCGCGACACCGCGGTGCGTCGCTACGGCCGGCTGGAGGAGCGGTTCGGGATGCTCGGCGGGTACGCCGCCGAGGCGGAGGCGGCGCGGATCTGCTCCTCGCTCGGCCTGCCCGACCGGGTTCTCGGCCAGCAGATCGGAACGCTCTCGGGCGGCCAGCGCCGCCGCGTCGAGCTGGCCCGGATCCTGTTCGCCGGTTCGGGGAACTCCGACGCGACACTGCTGCTCGACGAGCCGACCAACCACCTCGACGCCGACTCGATCACCTGGCTGCGTGACTTCCTGCGCGCCCATTCCGGCGGCCTGATCGTCATCAGCCACGACGTCGACCTGCTGGACAAGAGTGTGAACAAGGTTTTCCATCTCGACGCCAACCGCGCCGCGCTCGACGTCTACAACGTCAACTGGAAGACCTATCTCACCCAGCGTGATCAGGACGAGCGCCGCCGGCGGCGGGAGCGGGCCAACGCGGAGAAGAAGATCGACTCGTTGCGGGCGCAGGCCGACAAGATGCGGGCGAAGGCCACCAAGGCGCGCGCGGCACACCAGATGGACCGCCGCGCGGAGCGCCTCGCCTCCGGCCTCGCCGAGGTCCGGGTCGCCGACCGGGTCGCCAAGCTGCGCTTCCCCGATCCGGCTCCGTGCGGCCGCACGCCGCTGACCGCCACCGGCCTGTCGAAGTCCTACGGCTCGCTGGAGGTGTTCACCGGCGTCGACCTGGCGATCGACCGCGGCACCCGGGTCGTGGTCCTGGGCCTCAACGGCGCCGGCAAGACGACGCTGCTGCGCATGCTCGCCGGCCAGGAGACCCCGGACGCCGGCGAGGTGCACCCGGGGCACGGCCTGCGCCTGGGGTACTACGCGCAGGAGCACGAGACGCTCGACACCTCCCGCACGGTGCTCGACAACATGCGCGCCGCGGCGCCCACCGCCTCCGACGTCGACCTGCGTCGCATCCTGGGCGCATTCCTGTTCGGGGGGGACGCGGTCGAACAGCTCGCCGAGACGCTCTCCGGCGGTGAGAAGACCCGGCTGGCCCTGGCTGGCCTGGTCTGCAGCTCGGCGAACGTGCTGCTGCTCGACGAGCCGACGAACAACCTCGACCCGGCGTCGCGCGGCGAGGTCCTGAGCGCGCTGCGCACCTACCGGGGCTCGGTTGTCCTCGTCACGCACGACCCGGGCGCGGTCGAGGCACTGAGCCCCGACAAGGTCCTGATGCTGCCGGACGGCGTCGAGGACACCTGGTCGCCCGACCTCGCCGATCTCGTCACCCTGGCCTGATACCACGGGAGTACCCGGCGGCGCCCGGAGGTGGCCACCTTGACACACTGGGCCCTCGGTCCGGGCGCCCATCGGCGCGCGGGAGACAGAACACGGGACGAGAGCGGGAGCACGTGAGCACAGAAGGCGGCACCAAGGCAGTCGTGGCGGCACTGCTCGCGAACCTGGGCATCGCGGTCGCGAAGTTCGTGGCGTTCCTCTTCACCCGCTCCTCGTCCATGCTCGCCGAGTCGATCCACTCCGTCGCCGACTCGAGCAACCAGGCGCTGCTCCTGCTCGGGCAGCGCAACGCCAGCCAGCCGGCGGACGAGGAGCACCCCTTCGGCTACGGGCGTTCCCGCTACATCGCGGGCTTCCTCGTCGGCATCGTGCTGTTCAGCGTCGGCGGGCTGTTCTCCGTCTACGAGGGCGTGGAGAAGCTGCGCCACCCCCACGAGCTGGAGAGTGGCGTGGTGGCGATCGTGGTCCTCGCCGTCGCGATCGTGCTCGAGAGTTTCTCGTTCCGGACGGCCATCAAGGAGTCGAGGCATCTCAAGGGCTCGGGGTCGTGGTGGCGCTTCATCCGGGACGCGCGCTCCCCGGAGCTGCCGGTCGTCCTGCTGGAGGACCTGGCCGCGCTGTGCGGCCTGCTGCTCGCCCTCGCCGGGGTCGGCCTGACGCTGCTGCTCGACGAACCGCTCTGGGACGGCGCCGGCACCCTCGCGATCGGCATCCTGCTGCTGGCCGTCGCCGTGATCGTCGCGATGGAGACCTACGGGATGCTGGTCGGGGAGGCCGCCACCCCGCAGACCATCGAGGTGATCCGGCAGGCGCTGAGCTCGGCGCCGGCGGTCACCACCGTGATCCACATGCGGACCCTGCACCTCGGCCCGGACGAGCTGCTGGTCGCGGCCAAGATCGGGCTTGACCCGGATCTGACCATGGCCCAGGTCGCCGCCGCCATCGACGAGGCCGAGGCGCTGCTGCGCGACGCCGTGCCCACCGCGCGCCGGGTCTACCTCGAACCCGACATGCCGCGGGGCGAGGTGGCCCAGCCGGTGCCGCCCGCCGCCGCCGAGTCCGCCTGATCGCCGAGCCCGCCTGGGTCACGAGGCATTCGGGCGCGTTCTCCGGCCGGGGCCGCGCAGCTCAGCCGTTCCCGAGGAAGACCCGCAGGACGATGGCGGCGAGGGCGCCCGTCCCGATCAGCAGGCCTGGAAGGTCACCCGCGCGCACCGTGTCGCCCGGTCCGTCCGGGCGGGGGCGCGGGGCCAGCGCCGCCACCGCCAGCCACGGCGCCAGCGGCAGCCAGGCCAGCTCCACCCCACCCCAGGCCAGCCCCGCGCACAGGCTGAACAGCACCGCGGCGCCGGCGCCGACCAGGAACGGCCAGCCGGGGGTCAGCCGGATCCGGCGCAGCGCGCGGACCAGCACCGGCCCGCCGGCCAGCAGCACCACGACGGCGTCCAGGGCGAGCCAGGCCAGCATCGTGGCGGGCCCGGTGTCGACCCGGGCCTGGGTGAGGCCGTCCGGCCAGGAGAAGCCCCAGGCGAAGAACAGCCAGAGCGGGAGCAGCGCGCCGAGTCCGGTGAACACGTTCATCAGCGGCTGGCGCCGGACGAAGTACGCGGCCGCGACGGCGACGCCCAGCCACACCACGGCGTAGTCGAACAGGCCGCTCACCCCCAGCAGCAGGCCCGACAGCAGCGCCCACGACAGCCGCCATCGCCGGCCCGGCTCGCACCCGAGCACCCCCACGGCGACCGCCGCCGCCGCCGGCAGGATGGCGACGGCCCGCGGCGACGCGGCGGCCCACAGCGCCCACGGCGTCAGCACGAGCACCGGGATGGCCCGGCGCGCCGCCGTCTCGTGGCACAGCGAGCGCACCGCGACCGCGACCAGCGGGACGCCCAGCGCGGTCAGCGCCGTCAGCGCCAGCCCGAGCGGCACCGCGCTCCCGGCCCCGTCAGCCCCGTCGGCGAGGTCGCCGAGCCCGAGCTGGTCCAACCCCCACACGAGCAGCACAGGGCCGGGCGGATGGCTTGTGAGCAGGCTGGAGGGCGCCCGCGGCAGGTCCGTCGCGCCGGCCTGTGCCGCGGACACCGGCCCGTCGACGGACTGGGCGACCCAGCCGGCGAGGTAGCTGAGCGGCTCGTCGCCGACGGCGCTGGCGGCGGTCAGGTACACCGGAGGCGGGCGCAGGCCATCGGTGAGGCCCGGGCCGGCCGCCGCGGCCAGGGCGAGGCTCCAGCACAGTGATCCGGCGAAGCCGAACAGGAGCAGGAGCGGCCAGCGGGCGCGGATGGCCCGGCGGGCGAGCGCCAGGGTGACGATCGCCACGAGCACCGGGAGCAGCGTCGCCGGCGCCAGGTGGGGCGTGCGCCAGCCGACCGGGAACGGCGCGGCGGAGCCGAGGTCCACGTCGGTGGCGGCGATGAGCCCGCTGAGGAGCAGGCCGAACCCGGCCGCCGCGCACCAGAGCCCGACATCGACCCCCTCGGCCCGCAGCGCGGACAGGGCCGGGGCGCGACGGGGCAGCGTTCCGGTCACCTTGCGTGTACGGATGTGCCGCGTGGGTTCCTGCCGGGCGCTGGGTGTGAGCCGCGCCGGTGAGGGCGCCGCCCTCGTCGGCCGGCCGTTGACCATGCATGCACCGTAACCAGTCCCGGCGGCCCGCGGATCCCCGCGGGGGAGCCGAGACGGATGTACCGTCGGTGACGATGTTCGACGCGCCGCGCGGGAGCCCCTGCCCGATCGGATCCCAGCCGGCCGCAAGACTGGCCGCTGTGTCGTCGAACTCGGGCTTCGGGCGCGCTGTAGCAGGTCAGGGGCTATGTGACTGCTCGGAGTCGGCTCGTCGGCGTGCGCCTCGGACGCGTGCGAGGTTGTCCCGGCGACTGCACCATCGCGTGTGATGGATCACACGGGCTTCGAGTGGCGCGGACACCGAAGCTGGGTGAAGATCGGTTCGCAGATCATCGAACACGGAGGGGGCCACATTGGCCGAGCTTAGGAAAGGAACCCGGATCACCGGGGCGGAGCGGGACAAGCTCGCTGCCGAACTTCGGAAGAAGTACGAGTCCGGACAGAGCATTCGCCTGCTTGCCGAGTCGTCGGGTCGTTCGTACGGGTTCGTCCACCGAATCCTGTCCGAGTCGGGCACGACGCTGCGCGGACGTGGGGGCGCGACCCGGGGTACCAAGAAGAAAAGCGCCTGACCATGAGCATGCCGGCCGCCGCCGACCCGGCGGCGGCCGGGCTGGGCGTACTCGCAGCTGGCCCTTGCGTCTCGCTCACTGTGAGTGAAGATGTGTCGGGTTGGGTGGGCGACACGCCCACCCTCCCGTCCATCGCCGCGGCGATGGACGGCATCCTGCGCGACCTGCGCGGCGACGTCCGTGTCGTCGTCGTGAACGCCGTACACCGCCTGTCGGCTCCGGCCGACCACAAGGCCAGCCATGAAGCTCCGGCCGACCACAAGGTCGACCACAGGACCAGCCACGAAATCGATCACAGAGCCGATCGCGAAGTCGGCCACCAGACCGGCCCGACGGCCGGCCCATCCGCCGGCGGGGTCGCGACCGGGCGGAACCTCGCCACGTGGTCCCGGGTCGCGCGCCGGCTGTCCGAGCGGCCGGACCTGCTCAGCATCGCCGTCTCCGCCGGGCCGACGACGGGCCCGGGGCTGGCACTGGCCCTCGCCTGCGACCTGCGGGTACTGACCGAGGACGCATCCCTGTGCCTCACCGAGGCCACGGCCGGTCGCGTGCCGGGCCTGGGCGTTGCGGGTACCCTCGTCGACGCTGTCGGCTACGCCCGCGCGCTTGCGCTCTGTCTGACCGGCAGGCCGGTGGGCGCGCGGGACGCGCTCCGGCTCGGCCTCGCCGCGCTCGTCGTCCCCCGCCGGGACCTCGACGCCGAGCTCGGCCGCCTGGTGGACCGCCTGCTCGCGGTGCCGCCCGACATCAGCGCGGAGACGAAGGCGCTGCTCGCCGGCGCCCGCGAGCGGTCGGGCATCCAGCGCCGCGCGGCGGAGGACGACGCCCTCGCGCGGGTCCTCGCCACGACCGCCGGGAATGCGGGCTAGCAAACCCTCGCTTACACCGTTACGTAGTAACACGTAGCGGTGCGTCGGAGGCTCCATGAGAACTGCGGTCGACAACTGGTCCACGATGCGCTCGTTCCAACGGGACCGCTCGGTGACGCGGGCCAGCCTGCGCCCGGGGACCGTCCGCCGCATCGTCGGCTTCGCCCGCCCCTACCGCCGGCTGCTCGCTGGTTTCGGCGTCCTCATCGTGCTCGGCGCGGCGACCGGCGCCGTCACCCCGCTGCTCTTCAAGGCGATCATCGACGATGGGATCGTGCCCGGCCGGGCCGGGGTCGTCCAGACGCTCGCCGGGGTGGTCGCGGCTCTCGCCGTCGGCGAGGCGCTGCTCGGGCTGGGTCAGCGCTGGTTCAGCGCCCGCATCGGCGAGGGCCTGATCTACGAGATGCGCTCGCAGGTGTTCGACCACGTGCAGCGCCAGCCGATCGCCTTCTTCACCCGCACCCAGACCGGTGCGCTCATCACCCGGCTGAACAACGACGTCCTCGGAGCGCAGTCCGCGTTCACGAACACGCTGTCCGCCGTGCTGTCCAACATCCTGTCGGTCGCCTTCGTCCTGATCGCGATGATCAGCCTGTCCTGGCAGATCACCGTGGTCGCGCTCGTGCTGCTGCCCGTGTTCGTCGTGCCGGCGCGCCTGCTCGCGCCCCGGCTGGCGGCGCTGACGCGGGAGAGCTACGGCCTCAACGCCGAGATGAACACGATGATGACCGAGCGGTTCAACGTCGCCGGGGCGATGCTCACCAAGCTCTACGGCGAGCCCGACCGTGAGGTGCGGACCTTCCGCCGCCGCGCCGGGCGGGTCCGTGACATCGGCGTGACCCAGGCGATGTACGGGCGGATCTTCTTCGTGTCCCTCACGCTGGTCGCCTCGCTGGCGACGGCGATCGTCTACGGCGTCGGCGGTACCTTCGCGGCCCGGGGCAGCCTCGAGGTCGGCACGGTCGTCGCGCTCACCGCCTACCTCACCCGGCTCTACGGCCCGCTGACGCAGCTGTCCAACGTGCACGTGGACGTGATGACCGCGCTGGTCTCGTTCGAGCGGGTCTTCGAGGTTCTCGACCTGCGGCCGGCGATCGAGGACGCGCCGGACGCCGTCGAGCTGCCGGCGGGGCCGGTGGCCGTCGAGTTCGACCATGTCGGATTCCGCTATCCGGCGGCGACCGAGGTGTCACTGGCCTCGCTGGAGTCCACGGCCGTGCTCGACAGCAGGACGCCGGAGCCGGTGCTGCACGACGTCACCTTCCGGGTGGGCCCCGGTGAGCTCGTGGCGCTCGTCGGCCCGTCCGGCGCGGGGAAGACCACCATCAGCCAACTCGTCGGACGGATGTACGACGCCCGGGACGGCGCGGTCCGGATCGGGGGGCTCGACGTCCGCGCGGTCAGCGGCCGCTCGCTGCGCGCGGCCGTCGGCGTGGTCACCCAGGACGCGCACCTGTTCCACGACACGATTCGGGCCAACCTGCTGTTCGCCCGGTCCGACGCGACGGAGGAGCGCATGTGGGCGGCGCTGGACGCGGCCCACATCGGCCGGGCGGTGCGCGACCTGCCCGACGGGCTGGACACGGTCGTCGGGGACCGTGGATACCGGCTCTCGGGCGGTGAGAAGCAGCGGCTGGCCATCGCCCGGCTGCTGCTCAAGGAGCCCGCTGTGGTCGTCCTGGACGAGGCCACCGCCCACCTGGACAGCGAGTCGGAGGCCGCGGTGCAGCGGGCGCTGACCGCGGCGCTGGCCGGGCGCACGTCGCTGGTGATCGCCCACCGGCTCTCGACCGTCCGGCGGGCCGACCGCATCCTCGTGGTCGACGGCGGGCGGATCGTCGAGAGCGGCACCCATGACGAGCTGATGGCCCTCGGCGGCCTCTACGCCGAGCTTCACCACACCCAGTTCGCCACGCAGGACGACGCCGGGACCGGCGGACGGCCGGGTTCGCGGGCCGCCGCCGATGCCGCCGATACGGATGACGCTGCCGATACGGACGATGCTGCCGTCGTGGGAGAGGTGGGCGAGGCGGGTGCCCCGGCCGCCGCGGGGGTGACCGGGCCGCCGGCCGACTGGAGCTCCGGTGCCCGCGTCACCCTCGACCCGCCGAACGGCGGGGTGGCGGCCCTGCCGGCCGCGCGCTGACTGCCGCTCAGGCCGCCTGGGCGACGGAGGTCACACCGGCCGGGCCGGTCGGCGAACCGGTTGTCACGGATGCCGCGTCCAGTGACACGGTGTCCGTGGCTGCGGTGTCGGGCTCGAGGGCCTCGTGGGGCAGCGCGATGTCCACGTCGCCGGAAGGCCGCCGGTGAATTGCGGGATTGTTGGTCATGGCCGGGCTCCAGGTTGTTTCAGGGCGGTAACATGCCGCGGTCTGGACGTCCGGGATCGTGCGGCGCCGTTGCCAGCTTTCCCGTAACTGTCGCTTCACCCGCTCTTGCGGGTGGACCATGCGAAGGTACGCCTGCTGTGCCCTTGCGCGCAGCATGTGTCCGAACGCCCGGGTGCGAAACGGTCACAGAACCTCTCGGGACTAAGTGGCCCAGAACCGCCGGATCGAGTGTGTCACCAGGGCCCATGTCCTATCCCGGGCGTTCGTTACCTAGGCTTTGACCGTGCCACGAAGAGCCAAGATAGTTTGCACCCTCGGCCCGGCCACCAACTCTCCCGAGATGGTCCGGGCCCTCGTCGACGCCGGAATGGACATTGCCCGGCTCAACTTTTCGCATGGAACGCACGAGCAGCACGCCGCTGCGTACGCCCTGGTGCGCGAGGCGGCCGCGGCCGCCGGCCGCAGCGTGGGGATCCTGGCCGACCTGCAGGGGCCGAAGATCCGCCTCGGCAGGTTCGCCGACGGCGGGGTCACCCTGCTGCCCGGGCAGCATTTCACCGTCACCATCCGTGACGTCCTGGGAGATCAGGAACAGGTCGGCACCACGTACCCGGGCCTGACCCGGGACGTCGCCGCCGGGGACACCATCCTCGTCGACGACGGCCGGCTGAACCTGCGGATCGACGGGGTCGAGGACACCGACGTCCGCACCACCGTCGTGATCGGCGGCAAGGTCAGCGACAACAAGGGGATGAACATCCCGAGCGCCGCGCTGACGGTGCCGGCGCTGTCCGAGAAGGACGCCGACGACCTGCGCTTCGCGCTCGAGCTCGGCGTCGACATGATCGCGCTGTCGTTCGTCCGGTCCGCCGAGGACTACGCGGCCGTCCGCTCGATCATGGACGAGGTCGGGATCCGGGTTCCCGTCCTCGCGAAGATCGAGAAGCCGCAGGCCGTCGACGAGCTCGACGGGATCATCGAGGCCTTCGACGGCCTCATGATCGCCCGCGGTGACCTCGGTGTCGAGCTGCCGCTCGAGGACGTCCCCCTCGTCCAGAAGCGGGCCGTGAGCCAGGCGCGTGAGCGGGCCAAGCCGGTCATCGTCGCCACCCAGGTGCTCGAGTCGATGGTGAGCGCGCCCCGGCCGACCCGCGCGGAGGCGAGCGACTGCGCCAACGCCGTGCTGGACGGCGCCGACGCGATCATGCTTTCGGCCGAGACCAGTGTCGGGGCGTACCCGGTCGAGTCGGCCGCGACCATGGCGCGGATCATCGAGACCGCCGAGGCGGATCTCGGCCGCATCCCCCCGCTGCGGACCCCGCCGCGCACCCTCGGCGGCGCGATCGCCCAGGCGGCGGTGAGTGTCGGGGAGGCGGTCGGTGCCCGCTACCTGGTGGCCCACACCCTCAGCGGGGACACCGCCCGGCGGCTGATCCGATACCGCAGCTCGGTGCCCGTCCTCGCCTTCACCCCCATCCCCGGCGTGCGCAGCCAGATGGCGTTGCTGTGGGGTGTGGAGACGGTGCTGGTGCCGTTCGCGGAGAGCACCGACGAGATGGTCAGGCAGGTCGACACGGCCCTGCAGCAGATCGGGCACTGCCGGCCGGGCGAGCTGGTGGTCGTCGTCGCCGGTACTCCGCCGGGTGTCGCCGGCATGACCAACATGATGCGGGTGCACCGCATCGGTGAGGCGGTCTGACCGGGCCCGCGGGCCCGTGCCCGCCGCGGGAGTGCCGCCGCCGGTCGCTCGCGATCGGTGGCCCGTGGCGGGCTGGAACGGCACGATCGTGGTGGCGCCGGCCGTGGCGGAGTGAACAGCGCCGGGCCACCGGGCTTCGACCCGGTGGCCCGCGGCCGCCCGCCACCCCATTTCCCGCGCTGCACCTTCGGTGCCGGGTACGACGACAACTGCTGAGCGGCGAGCTTGCGGTCGCGGGCCGCCGCGGTGCGGGACGAGCCGTGGTCGGGGACGAGCTGCCGGCTGGGACGAGCTGTCGAGCTGCCGGCTGGGACGAGCTGCCGTCCGGTCAGCCCGCCCGGGCGAAGTCGATGACGCGCCGGGGGTCGTCCGGATGGTTGATCTCGTCGAAGAGGATCCAGCGGTCGACCCGGATCTCGTAGAGCCGGTGGGCGTTACCGTCCGCCAGCATCATCTCCACGTTCGCCAGCTCGCTGCCCTGCGGCCACCGCCCGTGATAGATCGGCAGCAGTGCGTCGGCCTCCGCCACCGGTACCTCCTCCGCGGTACCGGCGAAGCTCACGCCCTGGACCTCCTGGCCCAGCCCGTCGAGCTCGATGGTGACGATCGCGCCGGCCACCCGACGATCGGCTCTGATGTTCCTGCAGTGGGTGCGGTCGGGCCTGGAGATGAAGAACAGACGGTCCGGTTCGAACGAGCTCGCGTACCAGAGGTTGCAGACGGCGGGCTCGCCGCCACCCGCCAACGTCGCGATCTGCATCACTTTGCCGTCGCGAACGTAGTTCCGGGTCACGGACAGGTCCGTCGAGACGGCCTTGGACGTCGACACGGGAATCCTCCCAATCATCGGGTGTGGGCCGTGCAGCGTGAACAGCGTGCCCGGCTGGCGGGCGGCCGGTGGCTCCGCCGGCTGCCGGACGCCCGGGCGTGGTTCCGGAAAATGCCCTCGATCGTCATTTCGCGGGGGGAGGAACGATCGACCCGGCGCTTTGCGCGGAGCGCGCCGACCGGCACCGGTATCGCGCGAGGGGTTCTCCCCCCGATACCCGGTTGGGACGCGGTTCGCGGATCGAAAGCAGGATTCAGAACAGGCTCCTGAGGAACTGGGAGCTCGGGCGCGTCGACCACGCCTGTCGCCTGGCAGGGACACACTGTGCGGGTATGGTAGCCGAGGCCTGAGTGGCGCTGCTGTGTGTAATAGGTCCTGCGCGTCGGGCCGTGTGGCCGTGCCAGTGGTGACGCCGCGTTCCCACCCCACCCCGCGCCGCCCGCTCCGGCGGAAAGCCTGTGTACGGGCCCGGGCACGGGTACGGAAGTGGGTCGCCGCGCGGGCGCGGGGTTGTCCCGCGCGATCCCATCCGTTACCGTCGGCGCGCGCGACCAGCGGCTCCACGACGGCGCCGTCCGGGCGCGACCGCGAAGCACGTCTCCGGCGTGTCATCCGTGCCGCTTCGCGCGGGTCGATTCGACCGGCCCCGCCCGCGCATGCCTGGGCGAAGTAGGACGATTCACCCGGGCCGCCTTCCGTTGGTCAGAGCACGGACGGATACCGTCGCCCGGTTCGCCGGTAGCCCGTCAGGGCACCGGATGGAAGCGCTGCGCGTCAGGAGTGAGTGCATGGCCGACCAGGGCGACCCGGCCGAGAAGCCGGTGCCCGCCGCGGAGCCGCCGGGTGAGCGTGGCCGATCCGGCGGTCCCCGCCCGGGCGGCCCGCCCGCGTTCGCTTCCGCTCCAGCCCCCGACCGCCAACCGGCCGACCGCGGACGCGCCGAGGGCCCGGCTGACCGCCAGCCCGCCGACCGCGGACCGGGATCCGGCGATCGGCGCCCGCCTGCACCGGGGCGTGACTCGGCGCCGGAGCGCGGCGGACGGCCGGGAGCCGCACCGCCGCCTCCGGCGAACCCGTCCCGCCCGGTGGCGCCGACCCGCCCCGGTG
>NZ_UBIZ01000099.1:0-6972 GCF_900465275.1 Parafrankia sp. Ea1.12
ACACGAAATACACCACCAGCCGGGACGGCAGCAGCCGGCGGCGCACCTCCACCGTGTCCGTCGCCTCGAGGACCCGGTCCACCAGATCCGGCGGGAACGCCTTCGTCAACGCCCCCACCGACACCCGATCCGGCAGCCAGCCTTCCGGCGACAATCCCTCAGCCCCGTCATGAGCCACATCACCAACCTACCAGCCGGCGATCACTTAAAGCATGGCCATTGGGCACATCACCCTGGCGATGCTCGCCCACGCCTGGCTCGCTGTCACCGCGCTGAGAAACCGCGAACAAAACCCGCCGGCCGTCCCACCAGCGACGACCGCGGTGGGATACCAGCGCCTTCCCGGCGGCCTCCCGATCGCCGAGCAGCCGGAACCGGATAGAGCCATGATGGCCCCACTCACCCTCAACGAGATCCGTCACGTCATTGCCCTTTTCGGACAGGCCGCCATCCCATCGGCCGTGATCACCTGGTGGTCGGACTGGCGTCGCAGCCACCAGGCACGCGCCCGCCATTACCACTTCCAGACCCGGATCCGCGCCGCTCAAGTAACCGCCACACCGGCGGCAGCTACATAGAGATAACTGGGGCTGTAGTACTAACTCGGATAGCCGGGCCAGCAGCAGGTCCAGTACCTTCTCTTCCAGACCATGGTCGATGAGCCGCTGCCGGAACCCGGTCAACACCGTGTGATCAAACCCTGCGTCGGTCAGATCCAGACCGAGGGCGTATTTCCAGTCGATCCGCGCCCGTACCGCGTCGGCCGCCTGCCGGTCGGTGAGGTTCTCTGCGAACTGCAACACCGTGACCGGCGCCAACTGCCCCGGTGAGATGCCTGGTCTACCGCGCACGCCGAACGCCGCGAGGAACTGCTCATCAGTAAACAACTCGGGCAGCTCATCGCGAACACGGATTGCCAGTGTGCCTTTCGGGAACGCCGCACAGGCCACCGCCGCGGTCTGTTCAGGAACCTGCGGCCACGGACGTGGCTGCATCGACATCGACCGACTCCTCCCGCGGCCAGGGTCAGGGCCAGCCGCTCCGCACCATCCTCCATGATCACCACTCGCGAGGTGTGAGGGCCTCAGCGCCCAGCAATAGGGCAACAGAGTCCAACAGGGGTGACGGTGGTCTGTAACATCAACCGTTCTCCTCGGCTGGCGTTGGTCGGGAAAGCTCTCCGCTCCGCGCGGGATCTGCGCGGTGCCATCCCGTCCGGGCGACGGGAGTGTCCGACTACCGGTGTTCCGAACCCGACGGAGGCGTGTCGGTGTCAGTGTCTGAAGAGGTCCGTCACGCGTTCTTGTCCGTCCTCGAACTGGTGCAGTTGGATCAGAGTGCCGTCCGGGTCGAGAACGAAGATCAGTCTTGACTTCCCGGTGGCGCTGACCGGCCCGATGACAGGAATGTTCCGGTCGACCAGCTCGTCGTGGGCGGCGTCGACGTCGGCCACGGTCAGGGCTATCTTCGGTCGGCCGTAGGGCGCCGGGTAGAGCATGTCGACCGGTTCCAGGGGCTGTCCGGTCGGATGGGGGCTGAACAGCTCGAGCATCATCGAGTCGACCCCGAGCCCGACCCGTCCCCAGGTGTCGCCGCGGGCCTCGAAGTACACCTGAAAACCAAGCGCCTCCGTGTAGAAGGCCACCGAGCGATCGAGATCGGTCACTGTCATCCCGACGTGCGAGAAGCATCGGATCTTCATCGGGACGAAACCCCGCGGAGTCGTGTCACGCGGCCTCGGTCTGAACCGGCCGCGCCGCGCTCCGACTCGAACCACCCGAGACGACCTGTCGGCCAGTGCATCAGTTTCGGTCCTCCCGTCACGTCGACGTCTCAACTGAGCCGCAGCGCGATCCTGATCGAGTCACGGCCGGGGACCTTGCGGGTCAGGAGGGCGAAGGCGTCCTCGAAGCGTTCGAGGGGGAAGGTGTCGCCGAGCAGGTCGGCGGTAGGTACCTTGCCGGCGTTGATGAGGTCGACGGCGCCCTCGGTGTCGAGGCCGGCGCCGGGGTGCAGGGTGATCCGTCGGGTGGGGATCCAGTCGCTGTGGAAGCCTTCGAGGGGGCGGTCCTTCATCCCGGCGATGACGACGTGGCCGCCCTTGTGGACGAGGTCCATGGCGAGGTTGACGGTGACGGGGTTGCCGGCGGCGGCGTCGATGACGACGTCGGCCATCCGGCCGTCGGTGAGTTCGCGGACCCGTCCCACCGGGTCCTCGGTGTCGACGTCGATGGTGTGGTCGGCGCCGACGCGCAGTGCCCAGTCGAGGCGGAACCGGTCCTTGGCTGTTCCGGTCACGATGACGGTGGATGCTCCGGCTGCGCGGGCGGCGACGATGGTGGCCATACCCATGTGGCCGGGCCCCTCGATGAGGACGACGTCGTCCTGACGGACGGGGGCGACCCAGGTGACCGCGCAGCTCAGCGGTTCGAAGACGGTGAGCTGTTCGGCGGGGAGGTCCTCGCGCAGGCGGTAGACCTGGGAACCGGGGAGGAGCTCGAGGTGTTCGGCGAACCCGCCGTGCAGGCCGGAACCCTCGTCGACGGAGAAGTCGTGCCCGTAGATCCGGTAGCCCTGTGGGGTGACGAGGAGTTCGCGCACGGCGACCCGGTCGCCTTCGGTGGCACCCCACTCGTGAGCGGTGGCTGTGTCGATCTTCTCGATGCGGCCGACGATCTCGTGGCCGGCGATGGAGGGGAAGGCACCGCCCCAGGAGGTGTGGACATGGCCGCGGAAGTGGTCGATGTCGCTGTGGCACAGGCCGGTGGCCTCGACGCGCAGGACGGCGCCGCCGGGCTGGGGGTCGGGGACGGGGAGGTCGCGTTCCTCCCAGGTCTCGTCGCCGTTGAACACGATGGCACGGCTCATCTCAGGGACCTCCTTAAACAGCTTCTCGGCTCTCTTCGCCGCGCCGGGGAGCCGGGGCCCCTCCCCCGGTGATAGTGCCGCAGAGCTGATGACCCTCGTCGCGCTGGGATCAATCCTCGCCGTCCGGGCAGCCGGGTCGACCCCGACCTCGCAGGTCGACCCGGCCGGCTCTCGCAGAGCGTCGGCTCAGCGTCCAGGCTTGCGGTAAAGACTGAGCGGAACCCGACTGAAGATCGCGTCCAGTTCGGTCAGGTCGTTGTCTCGGCCGTCAGACCAGGTGACGTAGGCGTACTTGTCGTCCAGGGCGATCCAGGACCAGCGGTCACCGGGAGGTCCGGCGTGCGCGGCCGGCGCGGTTTCGCGGTTCACCTTCACCGGGGCGCTGAACGATCGTCCGTGATCGAAGGAGACGACGGAGAACGCGTCGACCGCGGTTGTCCTCCACATCACGCCCAGATACCCCTTCGGGCCGAAGTCCATCCACGGCCGCTGGGCATCTGGGGCTGCGATCACGGCCGGTCCGGTCCAGGTCTTACCGGCATCCTTGGTGACGTATACCTCAAGGTTGGCCTCCCTGGGGACCATGACGGCGAATCGCCCGGACTGTGAGGGGTCGGCCGATACCCAGGGGATGGGGTCGGCAGCACCTCGCTGCTGCGGGACCGGCAGGAGCGGTCCACTTCCTGCCGGGACCGGAGTCCCCTTGCCGTCGGTCACTGGGAGGTCCGTCCAGGTCTGCCCATCGTCGCGGCTGACATGCAGCGTCACTACGCTCTCCTGGCTCGCGGAGACCGCGATTCCGTCGTGGACGGCGAGCTGACGACCCGGGTAGCCGCAGGCGGGCGGACGCTGCGGAGACACCACGACACAGGGTCGGGGACCGGGAATCACCCTGGACGGGCCCCAGGTCTGACCACGGTCCGCGCTGACGGACACCGCGCTCGGGTACTGCCATTCGAGGCCGCCCACCGCGTAGACCTTGCCGGTCGCGGCGTCCACGCGGAGCTTGGGCGCGCCGCTGAGCACGAGCGGCGTCTTCACCGGACCGGACCACGTCCGACCGCCGTCGAGCGACCGGGAGACCACGACGCTGTTCGTCTCATTGGCCGTGGAGTCAGGGCCGACCTGGTTGTTGAGGATGTAGAAGGTTCCCTTGGCGTCGACGGCCACGTTCGGTTCGCCGCACTGAGGTCGGTCGCCGAGGGGCCAGGGCACCCGCGTCCAGGTTTGGCCCTGGTCCTGGGAGTGGGCGAGGAAGCACTCCCCGGTGGGATAGAGACCCGGATGCGGAAGGAAGATAGTCGAGGTGAAGACCAG
Source organism: Parafrankia sp. Ea1.12 (assembly GCF_900465275.1). NCBI lineage: Bacteria > Bacillati > Actinomycetota > Actinomycetes > Frankiales > Frankiaceae > Parafrankia > Parafrankia sp. Ea1.12. Next base: position 4,186 of record NZ_UBIZ01000099.1, read on the forward strand.
GTTCTTGGGGTTCTTCGGGTTGATGGCGACTGCCGGCTGTCCCTCCTTGAAATCCGGGGTGTTGGTCATGTTGATCTCGAGGATTTTTTCCCGGTCGGGTTTTCCTGGCTCCGCCTGGGCGGCAGAGGTGCCGGATAAAACGGCCACCGCGGATAGTGCGATTCCGCACACTATCGCCCTGGATCGACCCGGTAACAACGTCACGGTCTTCCTTTCTGTCCTTGCCGCAGGGTTCCGTCAGCTATCTGCTGGCGGTCCGAAGAGCTCGGCGAGTCGGCTCCTCGCGCCGCCGAACTCCTGTAGTTAGATGGGGGTCCCGTCGGAGTCTGCTATGAAGAAAAACCGTGAGACCCGGGTGGTCGTGATGGGACACAGCGGCGTGTCCAGACGACCGCACGATGAGAACTCACTCGATGAAGTCAACCGAGTTCGGTCAGGCCCGCGTGGGTTCGCTGTATCTGGCGGTTTTCCATGCGATCGACGACGGTCGAATGGTCCGGAGCGTGGCCATCGGCCGACCCTCCGTTCCTATGCCGAGCGCGGCGTCGGTAGCCCCCAGGCAAGCCAGTCCACACGAACCGGAGAGCGTAGGCGGTGCCATGGCGACCGGTACCAGGAAGCGTCGATCCCGGGGCGGAGGATCCGTCCGCACCCTCCAGCGACCGGCTCAGCCAGAGGCACCCCGCGCCCCGGGTTGCGCCGCCACACGCCCCCAACAGGAACGCTTCGCTGCACACAATAGCAGTGGCACTAATCTCCCCTTACGAAACATGGCCGACCTTTCGTCAGTGCTTGGACCTGCACCGGAGCGCTCTGAGGCATCAGGCCCGACACACCCGCCCATCCGCCCCCTCTGGTGAGATTCCGTCGTAGCATGACAGCTTCCTGGCAGACCGCCAGCGCATACCGCGCCGTTGATCTGCTCCTCACACACCACGAAACATCACTCAGGTACACCCTTCTTACGGAAGAGAATCTTAGCCTTACTAGGTTATCCTGTCAACACTTTTTAAAAACATGTGCTTAAAAATTCGATGATCCCGAGGAGGGCCGGAGGCATCAAAGTCACCAGCGTCAGCCGCTGGCACCCGGTCGAGTAGCCTCGCGAACCAGGGGGCGACGTAAGACGGTGGCGTCGCCACGCCAAACGGATTCTCACTTGATTCTAATCAGATTAGTTTAATACGAACGTGACAATACTATTTTGCCGTAGTGTAAGATTTTTGTATGCCACCACGCCAGAATGATGTCTCGGATGGAGCGCGGCCAGGAGGTCGGGACCGACTCAACTCCAAAGGCATGACAACGCGTCAAATCATCTTGGAGCGAGCTGAACAGCTATTCGCGGAACGTGGCATCGCGGCTGTCCCTCTGCGCGATATAGGCCTGGCCGCAGGACAAAAGAACAACGCCGCCGTCCAGTATCACTTCGGTGACCGCGAGAGCCTACTCAAGGCGATCATCTCCTATCGCGCCTCCGTGAGCGAGCGAGTCCGGGCCGAAATACTCGCAGACCTGATCGCCAAAGGCGAGCCTCCACAGGTCCGCGATCTGGTCAAGGGATTCATACTGTCCCTTGCCAGCCATCTGGAGGATGGTAACTACTACTTAGCTTTCTTGTCACGGTACATAATTGAATATGGAGGATACATAGGCCTCGAAGGTTCGGTCTCCGCCAGCACTGTAAATACCTTCATGAGCCTGCTACATCGACTCCTGCCCGAACATCGAAAATCCGTCCTAGACGAACGTTGGATGATCGTTATGACCACCACGGTGCATACATTGTCTCGTTATCAAACGGCAATGCAGGCCGGTGAGCTACCCGCGCCTTTCCATGAACTTCTCGACGACCTTGCGGACTTCCTAACGGGCGGCGTCGAATCGACGCCACAGCGGACCAGGGGGATGTAGAGCCCGTTAATTGACCAGAATATCGACCGGATACGAAATCTGCAGTACGCCTACACCTCAGCACCCAGGTAAGTGAATACTCTCGCATTTCGTGGCGTTTTTCGCCTGTGGGGCTCCAAAATCCGGGTCTCGGCCTGTGAGCTGACCTGTTACGGATGATGTGATCGCCAGTGGGGGGTCGTCAGGCGCCGTTACGTGTGCGTGCCAGAATTGTGCTACCGGTCCTGAGCTGCGCCGTTAAGAGCGTGTCTTGCGTGGCCGCCCCGGGTACATATCTGATCATGGACGTGTTGGAGAGCAGCCTCGCCGGGCGGCTGGTCCCGGACGAGTTGTGGGAGCTGGTGGAACCGCTGCTACCCCGGTTCGAGGGTCGCTGGCAGGGTGGTGGGACTGCCCCGATCGAGGATCGGGCGGTGTTCACCGCGGTGGTCTACGTGCTGACCTCGGGGTGTGCCTGGCGGCATCTGCCGGCCGAGTTCGGGGTGTCGGTGCCCACGGCGCACCGTCGGTTCCAGGCCTGGACCCGGGCGGGTGTCTGGCCCCGGCTGCATCGGAAGATCCTTGATCTGCACGGTGCGGCCGGGCAGGTCGACTGGTCGTCGGTGATCGTGGACGCGGCCAGTCTGCGGGCGAAAAGGGGGGATCTCTGACCGGTCCGAACCCGGTCGATCGTGGCAAAGCGGGTTCGAAGCTGCATGTTCTGACCGACGGGGCCGGGTTGCCGCTGGTTGTGGCGGTCTCGACGGCGAACCTGCATGACAGCCAGGTCCTCATCCCGCTGGTCGCGAGTATCCCGGCGATCCGTTCCCGGCATGGGCCACGGCGGCGCCGGCCGGACAAGCTGCGGGCAGACAAGGCCTACGACCAGCCGGA
>NZ_UBIZ01000636.1:0-3410 GCF_900465275.1 Parafrankia sp. Ea1.12
GCGTTGGCGCTGTGCCGCTCCATCCGCAGTGACAGCGTCTCCAGGCCCTGCGGGAACAGGAAGGAGTTGAGCGGCGCGACGGCCGGGCCGAGGTCGCGCAGGAGCTGCACCCGGGCCTTGGCGATGTAGCTGCCGTGACCGAGGGCGTCCCAGTAGACCAGGCCGTGGTAGCTCGGGTCGGGGGTGGTGAAGTTCGCGAACCGCCCGCTGGCGCCGTAGTCGAACCGGCCGCTGTCGACGATGATCCCGCCGATCGAGGTGCCGTGGCCGCCGATGAACTTCGTGGCCGAGTGCACGACGATGTCGGCGCCGTGCTCGAACGGCCGGTACAGGTAGGGCGTCGCCAGGGTGTTGTCGATGATCAGAGGTATCCCGGCCTCGTGCGCGACGGCCGCGACGCCCTCGGTGTCGAAGACGTCCCCGCGCGGGTTGCCGATCGTCTCGCCGTAGAAGGCCCGCGTCTCGGGGCGTACCGCGGCCCGCCAGGCGTCAAGGTCGTCCGGGTTGTCGACGAACGACACCGAGACGCCGAACTTGGGCAGCGTGTAGTGGAACAGGTTGTAGGTGCCGCCGTAGAGGTTCGCGGAGCTGACGATGTGGTCGCCGGCCTCGGCCAGGTTGAGGATCGCCAGCGTCTCCGCCGCCTGCCCCGATGCCGTGGCGAGCGCGCCGATCCCGCCTTCGAGGGCGGCGACGCGCTGCTCGAAGACGTCCTGGGTGGGGTTCATGATCCGGGTGTAGATGTTGCCCGGCTCGCCGAGCGCGAACAGCGCGGCCGCGTGGTCGGTGTCGCGGAAGACGAAGCTCGTCGTCTGGTAGATCGGGACGGCTCGCGCACCGGTCGTCGGATCGGGCTGGGCGCCCGCGTGGATCTGCCGGGTCTCGAACGACCAGTTCGACTCGGTCATGGCGGAAGTCCCCCTCTGGCGGTGGTGGTACGGCGGAGCCTGGTTCGGGGTGGTTCTCGGACGGCGGCGTGGACGGGGGGCCTCACGGGGTGCGCCACGCCCATCTCATGGCCTGGCCGGCCCCCCGGCGCACATCCGTTGGTCGCGGGCGGGTGGCCGTTCGGCACCTCGGCCCGGGGCCGGAAGAAGGATGCCCCGCCCGGAGCGGAATGGCGCGGATACACGCCGCACCGGCACCACTCCGCCGGGTCATGGCCTGGCAGCGCGTCGGCCGAACGGCCCCGCTCGCAGTGCGGGTCACAGCGGTGCCGGACCACATGTACGGGACGGCGGGCGCCACCGGACGGATGCGTGCGGCTTGCGGGAGCAGCGCGAGCGTGGGAGCGCAGGAGCAGCGCGAGCGTGGGACCGTGGGAGCGGGGTGTCGCGCTCGCCCGACGGGAACTAGCCGAGCGGCCGGCCGCCGGTACAGGCGGCCGAGGTGACGCGGAGCAGATCGATGTACTCCCGACGCACCAGCATCAGCGGAGTCGACATGCCCGAACCGAAACACGCCTAATACCGGGCCGACAACACGCGTCCAACGTGTCCCACACCACACTCCTGTGTGTCACCAACCCAACCCCGAACGTCCTGTGGACCCACGACCTCGCCCTTCACGGAAAACTACTTCTCCGATCGGGAAAGGGAGTAAAGTCCCGCCGACGCATCCCGCCCGGAGCAGGGAGGCTCGCATGCCCGACTCCCCCGACTCCCCCGCTCGTCCGCGCGCCGCGAGCGCGGGTGCCGCGCGACTCCCCGTCCTCGACCTGCGCGACTACACCGCGCCGGACGGCCGTGCCGACCGCCGGGACTTCCTCGACGCACTGCGCGCGGCCTGCCGCGATCCGGGCTTTCTCCAGCTGACCGGGCACGGCGTACCTTCCGGCCTCACGGAGCGGATCATCGCGGTGAGCCGCGCGTTCTTCGACCTGCCGCTCGCTGCCAAACTCGAGATCGAGAACGTCCACTCCCCGCACTTCCGCGGCTACACCCGCCTCGGGCACGAGATAACCCGGGGCAGGCCGGACCTCCGCGAGCAGATCGACATCTCCGACGAGCGGCCGGCCCGCGTCCTCGGGCCGGACGACCCGCCCTACCTGCGTCTGGACGGGCCCAACCAGTGGCCGGCGGCGCTGCCGGAGCTGCGCGTGGCCGCCCTCGCCTACCTGGCCGAGCTTGGGCGCGTCGCGCGGGTGCTGGTGCGTGCGCTCGCCGAATCGCTGGGGCTGCCGCCCGACCACCTGGACCCGACCTTCTCCGCCGAGCCCCGCTCCCATCTGAAACTGCTGCGCTACCTGCCGACCCCCGCCGGCAGCACCACCGGACACGACGCTGCCGGACACGACGCCACCGGACACGACGCTGCCGAGCCCAACGCCGCCGCGGACGGCCAGAACGTCGACCAAGGCATCGGCCAGGGCGTCGGCGCGCACAAGGACGGCGGCTTCCTGACCTTCGTCCTGCAGGACGGCGTCCGCTCAGCCCGCCAGGACAGCGCCCACCCGGACCCCCGCTCCCCCACGGGCCCGTCCGGCCTACAGGTCGCCGACGGCGCGGGCGGGTGGATCGAGGCCGCCGCAGTGCCTGGCGCGTTCGTGGTGAACATCGGCGAGATGTTCGAGCTGGCCACCCGGCGTTACTACCGGGCAACCGTCCACCGGGTCGTGAGCCCACCACCAGGCCACGAGCGGGTGTCCGTGGCGTTCTTCTTCGGGCCACGGCTGTCGGCCACCCTCGAACCCATGCCGCTGCCCGACGCCCTCCTCGCGGAGATCCCCGACGCCGAACCACCCGACCCGGAGAACCCGATCTTCGCCCAGCACGGGACGAACACCCTGAAGAGCTGGCTGCGCAGCCATCCCGAGGTGGCCCGCCGCCACTACGCCGACGTGGCACCCCCGGCGGGCGTGGCGCCGGCGGCCGGAGGCGGCGCGTGACCGACACCATCGGCGCCTCCCCGGCCCGCCAGAACACCGCCGCGCCGGCAGGCCAGAAGGCCGTCACGCCGGCGCCCCGCGAGAGAGGCGAGCCGGGGCGGCCGGCGGCGGGCACGCCGGACTGGTCGTTCGAGACCCGGCAGATCCACGCCGGGACCCGCCCCGATCCCACGACCGGGGCCCGCGCGGTGCCGATCTACCAGAGCACCTCGTTCGTGTTCCCGGACGCGGCCTACGCCGCCGGTCTGTTCGCCCTCACCGAGACGGGTTTCACCTACACGCGGGTGGTGAACCCGACGCAGGACGCCCTCGAGCAGCGCGTCGCCGACCTCGAGGGCGGTGTCGCCGCCCTGGCGACAGCCAGCGGGCAGGCCGCGCAGACCCTGGCCGTCCTCAACCTCGCCTCCGCCGGCGACCACCTGGTGTCGTCCGCGTCGCTCTACGGCGGAACGTACGCCCTGTTCCGCCACACCCTGGCCGACCTGGGCATCGAGACCACGTTCGTCGACGACCCGGACGACCT
>NZ_UBIZ01000098.1:0-10429 GCF_900465275.1 Parafrankia sp. Ea1.12
CCCCGCCACCGCGGGAGGCGGCCCCCCACCGAATGGTCGCGGATGGTGACCCCACGGCCGTTCTCCGCCGCGCTGGGCGGGATGGCCTGTCTACTCGCCAGCGCCGCGCTGGCCCCGCTGTTCGACGGGTTCGGCTGGTGGTTCGGCCCCGTCCTGATCGCGACGGCGGTCGCCGTGAGCACCGCGGTGCTGGGCCGGCTGCTCGGCGCCCTGTTCCGGCTGCCGGCGTCCACCGGCATCTGCCTCAGCCTGATCGGCCTGCTCACCACCCTCACCAGGGTGAGCGCACGGGACACCGCCCTGCTCGGCGTGATCCCGACGCCGTCCACCGTGACGGCGCTGCGCGAGCTGGCGCTGGCCGGCAAGCACGACATCGGCGAGCTCGCGGTGCCGGTGCCGGAACGGCCCGGCCTGGTGGTCCTGGTCTTCGTCGCCGTGTACCTGGTCGTCATGGCGGTCGACCTGATCGTGGTGGTCGTGGACCGGCCCCCGCTGGCCGGCCTGCCGCTGCTCGGCCTGTTCGTCGTGCCGGCCGCCGTCCTGCCGGCCGGGGTCGGCACGCTTCCCTTCGTCCTCGCCTCTGTCGGCTTCGTCGCGCTGATGCTGCTGGACGGCAACCGGATGGTGACCCGGTGGGGCCACCCGGTCGGTGACCGGCCCCCCCGGGTCATCCGCAACGGACTGGGATCACTCGGTGCCCGGGTGGCCGTCGGGTCGCTGGTGATCGCGGCGGCGGTGCCACTGCTGGTGCCCTCCCTGGACGGGCACGGAGTGATCGACAACGGCGGCGGCAGGCGCTCGGGCGACGGCCCGAGCTCGGCGAGCGTCGTGCAGCCGATCGTCTCGCTCTCCCAGCAGCTCCATGACGACCGCGAGATCCCGCTCCTGCGCGTCACCACGGACAATCCGCAGTATCTGCGACTCACCGCTTTGGAGAACTTCGACGGCCAGCGCTTCACCCTGCGGGCCCTGAACGCGACGAAGGAAGCCCGGGTGAGCGAGGGCCTGCCCGGACCGGAACGGGGCGTCCGCACGATCTCGACCACCGCGTCGGTGGCGGTCTCCGGCGAGATGGCCGAGCGTTACCTGCCCGTGCCGGGCATTCCCACCGACTTCGACGGGCTCGCCGGCGACTGGCGCCTCGCCGAACCGACGGGCACCGTCTTCTCCACCCGCACCTCCACCGCCGGGCTGCGCTACACCGTCAGCGCGGCGGTCCCCGACCCCACCGCGCAGCAGATCGCCGCCGCCACCGGCCCGGTGCCCGAGTCGATGAACGTCGTCACTCAGCTGCCGCCGGACGTCGACCCACGGCTGCGGACACTGCTCGCCCAGATCACCACCGGCGCGAGCACCGGCTACGCCCGGGTCCTCGCCATCCAGAACTTCCTGCGCGGCTCGGAGTTCACCTACGACCTCAACGGCGCACCCACCGTCCAGGACGGCGCGCTCAGCGAGTTCCTCTTCGAGAGCCGGCGCGGGTACTGCGAACAGTTCGCGTCCGCAATGACCGTCCTGGTGCGGATGCTGGGGCTGCCCGCCCGGGTGGCCATCGGTTTCACGCACGGCACCCGCGCTGCCGACGGCACCTGGGTGATCACCAACAAGCAGGCACACGCCTGGCCCGAGGTCTGGTTCCCGACCCTGGGCTGGCTCCCGTTCGAGCCGACCCGCCGCTCGGACGGCGCGACCCCGGCCCCGGACTACGCCCCGTCGACGACCGAGCCGACCACCGGCCCGGACCCGGCCGAAGTCCCCCAGGGGAACGGGGATGTCGCCGTCGAGCCGACGCCGAGCGCGGTGCCCGTCCCCGACGACCAGGGCGGGGCGGCCGAGGAGCTGACCGCCGAGGCCGACGCCAAGGCCGCGGGCACCCACAAGGACACCTTCCCCCCCTCCTGGCTGCCCTGGGTCGGGCTGGGTCTCGGGATCCTGGTCCTGCTCAGCATCCCGGCCCTGTCCAGGGTGGCGCTGCGGCGCCGCCGGATGGGCTCGGGTGGCCCCGACCGCCAGGACGCCGAGGCAGTCGCGCGCGTGCACGCGGCCTGGGCCGAGTTGGTCGACGTGGCCGCCGACCTCGGCATCCACCTGCGGACGAGCGACTCACCGCGCTCGGGCGCGCAGCGGCTCATCGCCTACCTCGAGGCCGGCCCCGAAGCCGGGTCGGCGGAGGTCGACGCCGCCCGGCAGGCCCTGATCCGGATGGCAATGGCCCAGGAGCGGGCCCGTTACGCCCCCGCCGGGATGGCCGCGCCCGATCCGGGCGTGGACGTCCTGGCCGACCTGGCTCTGGCCCGCCGGGTGCTGTGGTCGGTCGCGCCCCGGGGCCGCCGCGCGATGGCGACGGTGGCCCCGCCGTCGATGATGCAGCGGGCGCGGGAGATCCCGGTGCGCGATGTTCTCGGGCGCATCCGGCACCGGGCCGATGACCCGCCGGACAACGGCGCCGACGACGACCAGGAGGCCGGGGTCGGTGCCTCCGCCGGCGGGCGGACACACCCGCCGCAGCCGCCCGCCTGAGATCGCGCCAGCCCGAGCCCGACCGAGACCGGGCTCGAGCGAGACCGGGCTCGAGCGAGAACCCGTCTGAGCCACCAGGCTGAGATCGGCTCACCGCCGGGCTCAGCCTGGCCGGGCTCCGGGAGCGGTCCCGATCAGGGACGGTCCTCCCAGCGGCGGCGCCACCGCTCCTCCACCCGTTCCATGAACGACTGCCGCGCCGGGCGCGACCGGCCGCCGGAACCGGGCCTGGATTTCGACCCGTGCGGGCGACGACCGACGTCATTGCCCCGGCCGCTGATCCGACGCAGGTCGGCCGCCCCCCGCAGTGCCGCGAAGAGCATCATCAGGAACCCCAGGATCCCCAGGATCACGGTGAGGGGTACCTGGTTGAGGACCACACCCACGACCAGGACGACGAGACCGAGCGCGAACAGGACCCCGCTGCGCCGCACGCGCCGCAGGAGGTAGGTCCTGGGGTTCGTCGACCGGACCGTGCTCGCGAACTTGGGATCGTCCTCGACGAGAGCGCGCTCGATCTGCTCCAGTAGGCGCTGCTCGTTCTCCGAGAGCGGCATCGACGCTCCTCCCACGACCTTCAGGCCCGCCGGACGGAACCTGACACCCAAGAATAGGCATGTGCGGGGCCGAGGCGGTAGGCAACAGGTCATGCTGTGTCCAAGCCGGTTCGAACCCACTCCGACCAGAGCTATTCGGCGTACTGGGCTCCTGCCCGGGCCAGCGGGGTTCATGCCATGCTCATCGTACGATCATGCCGTTCGGTGATCGTGGCCGCGGCCGTTCCAGGGGCGTTCGAGCCTTCCAGGACACCGGATTCACACTCGGCCAGGCCCCCACTCACGGGGAGGAGCCGGGCGCGGCGGGCGGTCGGGCAGCAGCGACGCGGGCCGGACGGACTCCTCCCCGAACCGCCGGCGGGCGCCGTCGGTGGCCCGGTCGACCTCGGCCCAGCCTGACGGCCGCTCGTCGAACGCCAGTTGGTGGCTCGTCCGCCCGGCGGCGGACAGCCGGGCCGCCCGCACCCCGAGCAGGCGCACCAGCGGGCGGGATGTGGCCCTGAGCTCGTCGAACAGCTCGCCCGCGGTGCGGTAGATCACCCAGGTGACGTCGGTCGGCTCGGCGAGGGTACGAGCCCGCGTGACGGTGCTGAAGTCGGCATGCCGGACCTTGATCGAGATGTTGCGGGCGACCTGGCCCCGGGCCCGCAGGCGGGCCGCGACGCGCCCGCTGAGGCGGAGCAGCTCCCGGGCGAGCCGCTCGGGGTCGGCCAGGTCGGCGGAGAAGGTCTCCTCGGCGCCGACGGACACGTCGACGCCGTCGGGCTCGACGCGGCGGCCGTCCCGCCCGTGCGCGAGCGCGTGCAGGTGGCCGCCCGCGCCCGCTCCGAGGGCGCGCCGCAGCGTGTCGGCGGGCGTGCGCGCGATGTCGCCGATCGTGCGTATCCCCAACCGGGTCAGCGCCTGCTCCGTCCGCGGCCCGACCCCCCACAGCGCCGCGGTCGGCAGTGGGTGCAGGAAGGCGAGGACCTCGTCGGGGGGCACCACCAGCAGGCCGTCCGGCTTGCACCGGGCTGAGGCGATCTTCGCGACGAACATCGACGGCGCCACCCCCACCGAGCAGGTCAGGCCCTGTTCGGTCGCGATCCGGCCGCGGATGGCCCGCGCGATGTCGACCGGGGTGCCGAACAGCCGCCGCCCGCCGCCCACGTCGAGGAACGCCTCGTCCAGGGAGATCGGCGCGACCAGCGGCGTCACGTCCCGGAAGACGTCCATGATCGCGCGGGAGACCTCGCGGTAGCGGCCGTGATCGGCGGGGACGACCACCGCTGTGGGGCACAGCCCGCGGGCCCGCGCCATCGGCATGGCGCTGCGCACCCCGAAGGCCCGAGCCTCGTAGGTCGCGGAGAGCACCACGCCCCGGTTCCCCCCGCCCACAATCACTGGACGGCCACACAGCTCGGGGGCGTCCCGCACCGCGACCGAGGCGTAGAAGGCGTCCATGTCGACGTGCAGGATCCGACTGTCGGACGGCCCTGCCCCGCCGGGCTCCAGTGGGGCGGGCTCCGGCGGGGGCTTCACCGCGGGCCGTCAGCGCGGCAGCAGGAACCCGATGACCAGGCCGACGGCGAGGCTGCCCACCGAGAGCCCGGCGACCCGTACCAGCCAGGTGTTCCGTCCTCTCTCCATCGGCCGCGCCCGCCCGGACGGCCCCGCCGCCGGCCGCCGCCCCACCACGGGCCGCCAACGCGCCAAGGGCGGCCTCGGCACCGCCCGGCCGGCGCGCCGCTCGTCCACACCAGCGACCACCACCGAAAACCACCACCCTCAGTAATCATCAAACCCCAAGCTGTAACCGATGGTGACCGAACGTAGGTCTCGACGCAAGAGTGGGCCGTCATCAGTGGGGCGTCATCGGAAGTCCCTGGAGCGCCCACCCACCGCCACCGCGGCAGTGGGCTCTCGACGATCATGTTCACCACGCCTTCCGCGCTCTCCAGCCGGCCGCGCACGATCAGTGCCACCGCCGTTGCATGTGAGCGCCTGGTAGCGCCCGGTCATGCCGCCTCGCCTCTCGGTGAGGAACCCCCGGTCCGACCCGCTCGCGCGGTGCCGGGTTCCCGTTTCACAGCCACCCGCCCAGCAGGCTGGGTCCTACGGTCGGCTCCACGGGCGTTTTCCGTCTCCGACGTACTGGCGGCGACGAGGTGACGCAGGTTGACCGCGGCGTTCAGGTCGCGGTCGATCACCAGCCCGCAGGACTGGCAGGCGAAGGTACGGTCCGACAGGGTGGGGCTTGGGTTTCGCCAGCCACAGCCGGAACAGGTCTTCGAGGACGGATACCAGCGGTCCGCGACGTGGAGCCGCGAGCCGTACCAGACGGTCTTGTAGGTGAGTTGACGCCGGATCTCGGCCATGCCGGTGTCCGAGACCGCGCGAGCGAGCCGGCGGTTACGGACCATCCCGGCGACATGCAGATCCTCGACGATGACAGTGGCGTGCTTGGTCGCCAACCGGGTGGTGAGCTTGTGGAGCCCGTCGCGCCGCTGGTTGGCGACGTGGGCGTGCAGGCGGCCCAGTGCGGCGGCGCGCCGGCGGCGCCCGGCACTGCCCGGCTTCGAGCGGGCATAGGCCCGGGACGCGGTGCGCAGCCTGCGCAGCGAGCGGGTGAGTGGCCTGGGGTTGTCGACCTGCTCACCGGTCGACAGGACAGCGAGGTGCTTCACTCCCGCGTCGACACCGACCGCGCCGCCCGCACGTTGGCGGGCCGACGGGTTCTGGGGGATCTCACGATCGATCTCGACGGTGAACGCCACGAACCAGCGGCCCGCCGTGCGCGACACGGTCGCACCGAGCAGCCGGGCGGACCCGGCCGCCAACCGGCCGGTGAGCGCACCCATCGCCTCGTGGACCTTGACCCGGCCCAGGCGGGGCAGCTTCACCTGTAGGTCGCTGGCCGGGCCGTAGGCGCCGGTCGTGTACCGGAACGAGTCGCGGGCCCTGCCCCGCTTCTTGAACCGGGGGAAACCGACCCGCTTCCCCTTCCGCTTCCCCGTGCGGGAATCAGTGAAGTTCTTCAACCCGCGGGCGAGCTGGTCCAGTCCGGACGAGTACGCCTCCTTCGAGCACGCCGACCACCACGGGGCGGCCTCGTTCTTCGCCGCGTTCCACGCACGCCGCAACGCGGGCAGCGTCCACGGCACCGGGGTGAGCAGGTCCCCGGTCAGGCCATACGACTTCTCGGCGTCTCGCTGTTCGAGCGCGGCCTTCACCCGAGCCAGACCCCAGTTGTAGGCAAACCGGGCCGCCCCGGCATGTCTACGGAGATCCGCGAGCTGGGCGTCGTTCGGGTCGAGCGCGAACCGGTACGCCTGGAGAACCTTCACGGCACGTCCGCGGTAGCGGCGGCCACCGCGCGGGCGGCCCGGTCCGCGGCGGTCCGGCGGCCATAGAGCCGGGCACACATCGACGTCAGGATCTCCGTCATGTCCCGGACAAGATCGTCGACCTGGTCGGCCGGGTCGACGACGACGAGTCTGCGACCTGACGCGGCAAGCGCCGCCTCGACAGAGTCGGCGCCGAACCAGGCGAACCCGTCACGATGCTCGACGACGATCGTCGTCACCGCCGGGTCACGCAGCAGAGCGAGGAACTCCCGCCGAGGGCCGTCGAGTGCCGACCCGACCCCGTTCACAGCCGCCCACTCCTTGAGATTCACACCACCACCACACAGCGCCACTCAGCGCTAACTGGCACTCAACTGACAACAGTTTTCAACCCCACGGGGACGCGGCCTGCGCCAACGAGGGCTGGGAGGGCACGCCGAGCGCCGCCTCGACGAGCCCGAGGAAGATCTCCACCTGGCGGACGAGGTCGTCGGCGTCCCTGGTCGTCACGACGGCGAGCCCGGCCTCGGCCGCGGCCCGCCGCCCGGCACCCGCGGCGAAGAACGCCGACCACTCCTCGAGCTCGGGGGCCACCAGCGCGAGCAGCCGCCACGCGCTCACCGGGCGGCCCCGACGACCCGGGCGGGGCTGCGCGCGGGCAGCGAGAACGGCGGCCGCGGCCCGCAGGGCGGCGAGATGCGCCAACGCGTAACGCTCAGCCGCCGGGCGGGTGAAGGCCGCCTCGGCCAGCCCGCGCCGGGCCGAGGTGAGGAGCTCGTCCCGGGAGCGCCGCGGGAGCCCCGAGGCGGGGAGCATCGTCCGGCCCGGAAGCTGCCCGGGGACCGGCCCGCGCGGACCGGAACCGTCGTGACGGCTCACCGTGCCCTGGCGGCCCACCGCGCTCTGGTCGCCGGCCACTCCGAACCCACTGACAGTGCTTCGCCGAACCGCACCCACTGGGATCACCTCTCCGATGCCGAACCGCGTGATGCTGGATCACGTGATGCCAGATCACGTGATGCCGGGCCACCCCGACATCGAACGCATGTTCGAAAGTAATCCCGGGCCGGCCGGCCGTCAACCCGCCGGCGTGGCGCGCCACGCGGACGGGTCGAGATCGGGGTAGGCGGGCGCCGGAGGCACCGGGTCGTCCTCCAGCAGCAGGAGGAACCAGCCGAGCAGCACGAGCACCGTGACCTCGGGCACCCAGCCCCGGCGTGGGTCGGCCACCGTCGCGGCGCCGAAGTCCGGGCGGGCCACCGGCGGGCGATGGCGCGTCAGGTCGGACGGGTCAACCAGCACGATCGCGACCCCGTCGTGCGCGAACCGGACGATGTTGGCGTTCCGCCAGCCGACGAATCCGCGTTCGAAGACGTACCCGGCGGCCCGGCGGCGCGGGCGCAGCCAGCGCAGCGTGGAGCCGTCCGCGAGGTCGACCAGGCCGCCCCGCGGCCGGGGCCGGAACGCGGCGAGCGGCAGCCGCGCCACCGGATCGACCACCCGCACCCCCACGCCGTCGAGGTCCGACTCCAGCCGGAACGGGCGGTCGGCGACCATGAGCTCCACCCCGCCGTCCCGATGCCACCTCTCGAGGACGGCCGCCCGGTCACCGCGCACCCACACCTGGTTGCGGGTGCCCGACACGAAGTCGTAGCCCACCTCCAGCGGCAGCAGGCCGTCGAGCCGCGCGGCAAGGCCGGGCGCCACCCCGCGGCGGCCCGCGCCGGCCCCCTCGGCACCCGCCCGGCCCGCCTCCACCCGGCTCACGTCAGCCCGGTCCGCGGCCGCCCGCCGCGCGCCGCCGTCACGGCGGCGGTGATCCGGTGCCTCGTCCGCTCCGCCGCGGGACGCACCCGTCACCGCTCCGATGCCCGAGAACTCGAAGATCGACATGATCGACACCCTCCCTCCAGCCACCGCGGGACCCCGAACACCCCCCGCCGAAATGCGCGGCGGCCCGGTATGGCTCTCGACAACGAGTGCACCCCGGACCGATCAACAACCGGTACACACCCGATCACGACTGCCGTTGACCCGGAGTTGAAAGCGTCGAATCGCACGCGCGACGATTCCGCGGTTGTCCCGGTGTCCGCCACGGCCCGCCGCGGGAAAGGCAGAATCAGAAGGACGAACACCGCCGGTGCACCACACCGGCGACCGCATTCTCCCGAGAGGACCAGATGCCCGATCCGGACCGGCTCCAGTTCGCCGTCCTGGGGCCGTTGGAGGTCACCGCGGGCGGTGTTCCCGTCGTGCTCGGCGGCACCCAGCGAAAGGTGCTGCTCGCGGCGCTGCTGCTCGAGGCCGGGCAGGTGCTGTCCACCCAGCGCCTGATCGAGGTGATCTGGAGCGAACCAGCCCCGGAAAGGGCACTCGCCACCCTGCGGACGCACGTCAGCGAGCTGCGCCGCCGGCTGGAGAGCCCCAGCTCAGCCCAGGTGCTCATCCGCCGGGGAGCCGGTTATCTGCTCGATGTGGGGCCGGCGCAGATCGACGCCGAACGCGCCCGGCGGCTGTTGGAGCAGGGCCGGCGCGCCATCGAGGACGGCGACCCGGTCAGCGCCATCGCGCCGTTGCAGGAGGCGCAGGCGCTCTGGCGCGGCCAACCGTTGGTCGATCTCGTCGACTATCCCTTCGCAACGGGCTACGTCGAAAAACTGACAGAGCTTCACCTTGACATCCAGAAGACGCGAATCTCAGCCGATCTGTCGCTGGGCCGACACCGCGAGGTCATCGGTGATCTGCGGATGCTCGTCACGAGACATCCGCACGACGACGGGCTGCGCCGGGAGCTTGTTCTCGCGTTCTACCGCGACGGACGCACCGAGGACGCCGCCCGGGCCTGCCGGGAAGGCCTTGAGGCACTCCACGATCTCGGTCTGGAATCCCCGCTGCTGCAACGGCTCCAGGAGGACGTCCTGCGCGCCGATCCGGGCCTGGCCTGGACGCCGCCACGTGCGCTGGGCCGGCCGGTGTCGGCGCCGCCCACCGGGCAGGGCGTCTACCAGCTCCCGCCCGACATCGAGGAGTTCACCGGCCGCGACACGATCCGGAACCAGATCCTGGCCACCCTCACCGACCCGGTGGCGGGCGCGAAGGGGACGGTCGTCGCCGCGATCGCCGGCAAGGCCGGGGCGGGGAAGACCGCGCTCGCGGTGTATGTGGCCCACCGCGTCCGCGCCCAGTTCGCCGACGCCCTGTACGTGGACCTGCGCGGCACCAGCGAACCGCTCGACCCGCACCGCGTGCTGGGCCGCTTCGTCCAGGCGATGGGGGTAAGCCGGGCCGCGGTTCCCTCCGACCCCGACCATCTGGTCGAGGTGTACCGGTCGCTGCTGGTCAACCGCCGGGTGCTGATCCTGCTGGACAACGCGGCGAACGAGGCGCAGATCCGCCCGCTGCTCCCGACCAGCCCCGGCAGCGTGGTCATCGTCACCAGCCGCTCGCGGATGCACGGGCTGACCCCCTCCTACTGGATGGTCGACGTCCTGCACCCCGGCGACGCCGTGGAGCTGCTCTCCAAGGTGGTCGACGAGCGGCGGGTGAGCGCGGAGCCGGAGGCGGCACGCGACATCGTGGGGCTGTGCGGGTACCTGCCGCTCGCCATCCAGATCGCGGGGCGCAAGCTGGCCGCCCACCCGCACTGGCGGCTGACGCGGCTGGCCTCCCGGCTGGCCAACGAGCGGGACAGGCTGTCCTGGCTGGAGGCGGGCGACCTCGAGGTCCGCGCCAGCTTCGGGCTCAGCTACGAGGGCCGCCCCGCCGACGAGCAGCGGGCGTTCCGCCTGCTGGCGCTGCCCGAGCTGGCCGACTTCGCCCCGTGGGCCGCCGCCGCCGTCCTGGACGTCGGCCTGGACGAGGCCGAGGACGTCGTGGACCGCCTCGTCGACGCCCAACTGCTCGAACGCCGCGGTGTCGACCGGGCCGGCACCGAGCGGTACCGGTTCCACGACCTGCTCCGGGTCTTCGCCCGGGAGAAGAACGAGGCGTCCGCCGGCGCGGCCCACCCCACCGTCCCCCCGGGCC
>NZ_UBIZ01000087.1:0-1367 GCF_900465275.1 Parafrankia sp. Ea1.12
GCAGGACAAGGAGCTCCGCCTCCTTCGAGGTGTCCCCACGCATCCGGAGCAGCATCAGCCCGAGAGTGTTCCGTGTCAGGGCGTAGAGCAGCGACCACACCATGACCACCCAGCCTGCCCGACACGGACCCCGGCCCGTAGGTAAACGCGCAGGTCACCGCCCAAATCGGGGTTCTGAAGCCCCACAGGATGGGACGCGTGGCCGCGGGCGGGGTTGACGCCCTACCACGCCCCCGGCGCTGACCGTCGCCGTCTTGTCGGCCGTCCAGATGGCGTAGAACCCCGCCCATGACGGACAACGGGGGGACAGCGTCGTCAAGCGTCGCGCTGGTTTCTATGCCCTCATGATCGGGCTGTACTTCGCGGGGGCACCCTGGCCCGCACCTAAGCACGCTCGGACAGATGGTTGAGACGGTCGAGGTGGGTTGGGGGCAGGTGAAGGTGCGCCGCGGCGAAGTTCTCCTCCAGGTGATCGATCCGGGCGGTGCCCGGGATCGGGAGGATGACCGGCGAGTGGTCGAGGAGCCAGCTGAGCGCGACCTGCGCGTGAGTGGCCCCGAGTTCGGCCGCCACAGCAGCGATCTCGGCCGTCGCACCCGTCGTCGCCGGAGCGACGGGCCGCCAGGGCAGGAACGCGATCCCCGCCGCCTCGCACGCTGTGAGCACGGGCTCGTGCTCGCGGTCGAGCAGGTTGTAGCGGTTCTGCACACTCACCACATCGATGATCTTCCGTGCCTGGTCGAGTTCCGAGACGGTGACCTCGGACAGCCCGATCCGACCGACCTTGCCCTCAGCCTGCATCTCCCGCAGCACGCCAAGCTGGTCGGCAAGAGGTAGCTCCGGATCGATCCGGTGCAGCTGAAGCAACTCGAGCCGCTCAACCCGAAGCCGGCGAAGGGCCTGATCGACCTGATCGCGCAGGACCTCCGGCCGGCCGTCGAGCTTCCACTCGCCTGCCGGGCCCGATCGCGCGACGCCGACCTTGGTCGTGATGAGCAGTCCATCCGCGTAGGGATACAGGGCTTCGGCGAGAAGCTCCTCGTTCGCTCCCCCGCCGTACAGGTGGGCAGTGTCGATCAGCGTGACGCCCAGCTCGACGGCCCGCCGGGCGACCGCGAGAGACGTTTGGCGGTCGGGGCCCGGCTCGGTCGGCAAGCGCATGGCTCCGAACCCGAGCCGCTGGACGCCCAGATCCCCGCCAATATGGAACATGGTTGATGTTATCTGCTGCGGTCCACCCCTCAGTACCTGTCCTGAATCTTGATGGCTATTAACTCTCCGTGGCCTTCCTGGGGGTCCAGCGTGGGACAGGGGTACCGCGGGCGAGCCGGTGGGCCATCGTGCGGATCATGGCCCAGTAGACGAAG
>NZ_UBIZ01000086.1:0-10745 GCF_900465275.1 Parafrankia sp. Ea1.12
GTGTGGGCGGTGTGGGCGGGACGGCGGCTACCGCCGGGTGACGGCCCGCAGGTACTCGCGGTTCAGGTTCCCGATGCTCGTCAGCGGGATGCCCTTCGGGCAGGCCACGGTGCACTCACCGGTGTTGGTGCAGCCGCCGAAGCCCTCGGCGTCCATGGCCTCGACCATGTTGCGGACCCGGGTCTCGCGCTCCGGGGCGCCCTGGGGCAGCAGGTTGAGGTGGGTGACCTTGGCCGAGGTGAACAGCATCGACGACCCGTTCGGGCACGCCGCCACGCAGGCACCGCAGCCGATACAGGTCGCGTTGTCGAACGCGGCGTCGGCGACGGGCTTGGGCACCGGCGTCGAGTGCGCCTCGGGCGCGCTGCCGGTGACCACCGAGATGTAGCCGCCGGCGCCGATGATGCGGTCGAAGCTGGAGCGGTCGACGACCAGGTCCCGCACGACCGGGAAGGCACCGGCCCGCCACGGCTCGACGTCGATGACGTCGCCGTCGTTGAACGAGCGCATGTGGAGCTGGCAGGTCGTGGTGCGGTCACGCGGGCCGTGCGCCTGGCCGTTGATGACCACTCCGCACGCGCCGCAGATGCCCTCGCGGCAGTCGTGGTCGAAGGCCACCGGATCCTGGCCCTCGAGGATGAGCCGCTCGTTGAGCACGTCGAGCATCTCGAGGAAGGACATGTCCGGGCTGACGTCGGGCAGGTCGTAGGTGACCATGGCACCGCGGTCCTCCGGGCCGCGCTGCCGCCAGATCCGAAGGGTGAGGTTCACGGTCGGGGCTCCTTCGAGTGCTGTGGGCTCGTCGCGCGGCGCGCGGACGTCCATGATCGCGCCGCCTGTGGCGCGGGGAAGACTGATGGCGGGGAGCGGGAAGCGGGGGAGGGGCGCGTCCGGAGCGGCCGGCGGCCGCTGGCTGCTCCGGACGGGACGTGCCCACGGCCGCCCGGGCTCACCCGGTGGGACGTGTGCCGGCCGCCGCTGGCAGCCCCGTCGCCGGCCGCCACCGTACCGCCCCACATCGGGGCGACGGGCGGCGGCCGACCAGGAGGATCACGAGTAGTTGCGCTGGGCCAGGTGGACGTAGTCGAACTGCAGCGGCTCCCGGTGCAGCACCGGGGCCCCGCCGGTGTACTCCCACGCCGCCGCGTAGGCGAAGCGCTCGTCGTCGCGCAGCGCCTCGCCGTCCGGGGTCTGGCTCTCCTCGCGGAAGTGGCCGCCGCAGGACTCGGCGCGGTGCAGGGCGTCGATGCACAGCAGCTCGCCGAACTCGAGGAAGTCCGCGATCCGGTTCGCCTTCTCCAGCGACTGGTTCAGCTCGCCGGAGTCGCCTGGCACCTTCACCCGCCGCCAGAACTCCTCGCGCATCTCCGGGATGCGGGCGAGCGCCTTGCGCAGGCCCGCCTCGGTGCGGCCCATGCCGCACTCGTCCCAGATGAGCTCGCCGAGCTCGCGGTGGAACGAGTCGGGCGTGCGGTCGCCGTTGATCTCCAGCAGCCGGCCGAGCCGGCCGGTGACCTCGCCGACCACGGACGTCACCGTCGGGTCGTCCAGGCTGACCGAGCCCAGCTTGGTGCTGGCGATGTAGTTGCCGATCATGGGTGGTAGGACGAAGTAGCCGTCGGCCAGGCCCTGCATGAGGGCGCTGGCGCCGAGGCGGTTCGCGCCGTGGTCGGAGAAGTTGGCCTCACCGATCACGAACATCCCGGGGATGGAGCTCTGCAGGTCGTAGTCGACCCACAGCCCGCCCATCGTGTAGTGGACGGCCGGGTAGATCCGCA
The DNA here is from genome assembly GCF_900465275.1 of Parafrankia sp. Ea1.12. Classification (NCBI taxonomy): domain Bacteria; kingdom Bacillati; phylum Actinomycetota; class Actinomycetes; order Frankiales; family Frankiaceae; genus Parafrankia; species Parafrankia sp. Ea1.12. Next base: position 1,779 of record NZ_UBIZ01000086.1, read on the forward strand.
TCGGGACCTTGTACGGGTCCTCGCCGGTGATCCGCTCGTACATCTCGAACAGGTTGCCGTACTTCTCGCGGACCTTGTCCTCGCCCATGCGCTTGATGGCGTCGGCGAAGTCGAGGTACACACCGAGCCCACCCGGGCCGACGCCGCGGCCGTCGTCGCACTGGTACTTCGCCGCGCGCGACGCGATGTCACGCGGGACCAGGTTGCCGAAGGCCGGGTAGATCCGCTCCAGGTAGTAGTCGCGCTCGGCCTCGGGGATCTGGTCCGGCGAGCGGGTGTCGCCCTTCTGCTTGGGCACCCAGATGCGGCCGTCGTTGCGCAGCGACTCGCTCATCAGCGTGAGCTTGCCCTGGTACTCCCCGGAACGGGGGATGCAGGTCGGGTGGATCTGCGTGTAGCAGGGGTTGGCGAACAGCGCCCCGCGCCGGTGGGCCCGCCACGTCGCCGTGGTGTTGGAGCCCTTGGCGTTCGTGGAGAGGAAGAAGACGTTGCCGTAGCCGCCGGTGGCGAGCACGACCGCGTCCGCCAGGTACGGAGTGATCTTGCCGGTGACCAGGTCGCGGGCGACGATGCCCCGGGCCCGGCCGTCGATGACGATCAGGTCGAGCATCTCGGTGCGGGGGTGGATCTCCACCCCGCCGGCGTCGATCTGGCGGGACAGCGCCTGGTAGGCGCCGATCAGCAGCTGCTGGCCCGTCTGGCCCCGCGCGTAGAAGGTCCGCTGGACCTGCACGCCGCCGAAGGAGCGGGTGTCGAGCAGGCCGGAGTACTCGCGGGCGAACGGCACGCCCTGCGCGACGCACTGGTCGATGATCTGCGTCGAGATCTGGGCGAGCCGGTAGACGTTGGACTCGCGGGCGCGGAAGTCGCCGCCCTTGACCGTGTCGTAGAACAGCCGGTAGACGGAGTCGCCGTCGTTGCGGTAGTTCTTCGCCGCGTTGATGCCGCCCTGCGCGGCGATCGAGTGCGCGCGCCGGGGCGAGTCCTGGAAGCAGAACTGGATGACGTTGTAACCCTGCTCGGCCAGGGTCGCGCCGGCCGCGCCGCCGGCGAGGCCGGTACCGACCACGATCACGGTGTGGCGGCGGCGGTTGGCGGGGTTGACCAGCTTGGCGGCGAACTTGCGCCGGTCCCAGCGGGTTTCGATCGGGCCGTCCGGGGCGGCGGTGTCGACGATGTCGTCGCCCACCGTCCAGTAGGAGCCTCCGCCAGAGCCGAGGGAGGTCGTCTCGGGCATCTCAGTCCACCAATCCGGCCAGCACGGCGATGGGAACGACCATGAAACCCGCCGAGAGGAGGACCGCCAGCACGGTCGCGACGGCCTTCAGGTTCTTTTCCCGGGCCGCACTGTGCACGCCGAGGGTACGAGCAGCGCTCCAGAATCCGTGATGGATGTGGAGACCGAGCGCTAGCATGGCGATGATGTAGAAAAGTGTGACCCACCACACGGAGAAGCTGGACACCACGTTGTCGTAGGCGGCGCCCTCAACCCCGTTGCGGTTGAGCGTCAGAGCCGTGAAATCGAGGAGGTGGTAGATGATGAACAGGCCGATGATGATGCCGCCGTAGCGCATCGTGTTCACGGCGTAGCTCGCCTCGAGCCGCTGCCGGTGCGAGTACTTCTGCGGCCGGGCCCTGAGGTCGCGCCGGCTCAGCTGGTACGCCGACGCGGCATGCAGGACCACCGCCCCGAGCAGCAGGGCTCGCATGACCCAGAGGAACCAGGCTTCGTGGAGCGCCGGCACTCCGATCGAGCGCAGCCAGTGCGCGTACTCGTCGAAGCTCTCGCGGCCGAAGAAGATCTTCAGGTTCCCGAGCATGTGGGCGAGGAGATAGAGGAGCATCACCGCCCCGGTGACGGCCATCACAGCCTTCTTGCCGATGGTGGACCGCCAGAAGATGCCTACGGGGGACGTAGGCCGCGCGTCGTTCGTTACAGCCACGTTGGGAAACCCTAAGGACAAGTCTCCGAGTGGTCCAAGACATGATGGGCCTGATCTCGATAGCCAGTAACTATCGTCAGCTACCCTAAGGTGTGCAGCTCCATCAGCTTGCGTATTTCGTGGCCGTGGCCGAGACCAGGCACTTCACCCGTGCGGCCGAGCGTGAGCACGTAGCGCAGCCGTCCCTCTCGCAACAGATCCGTGCCCTGGAACAGGAGCTGGGTAGTCCCCTGTTCAACCGAATGCGGGGGAACATCACACTCACTCCGGCAGGGGAGACACTGCTCCCGCTGGCACGAAGGATCCTCGCCGACACCGAGACGGCCCGCCGTCAGGTGCAGGAGCTGCTCGATCTGCGGCACGGCACCGTGCGGCTGGGCGCGACGCCGAGCCTGTGCACCGGGTTCCTGCCCGAGGTGCTGCACGCCTTCCACCTCGACTACCCGGGCATCCGGCTGCTCGTCGAGGAGGGCGGCTCACGCGATCTCATCCGCGACCTGGCGCAGGGCCACCTCGACCTGGCGCTCATCATCCTTCCGCTGCACAGCTCGGATCCGGCGCTGTCGACCACGCCACTGCTGCGCGAGGACTTGGTCGTCGTCACGTCCGAGAACTCCCCGCCGCCGGCGCGGGACGGCCACCTCCAGGTGTCCGACCTGCGCCACCGCCCGCTGGTGATGTTCCGCCGGGGCTACGACCTCCGGGAGTTCACCGTGAGTGCCTGCCGGATCGCCGGCTTCGAGCCGACCTTCGCGATCGAGGGCGGGGAGATGGACGCGGTGGTCGGCTTCGTCGAGGCCGGGCTGGGTGCCGCGGTGATCCCGAGCATGGTCGCCCGGCGCCAGCGGCTGCGTACCACCGCCTTCGCCCCGCCCGGTCTGCACCGGACGATCGGGCTGGCCCACCGCCGTGACGTCGAGCCGCCGCGGGCGGCCCAGGAGCTGCGGCGCAGCCTGCGGGCCTACCTGAAGAGCACGGCCGAGGCCGGAACGCTCCCGCCGGGCACGGATCTCCTGCCCGGCTGACACGCGTCTCCCGGTTCGGATGACGTACGTCTCCGGGCTGGATGAAACGCGTCCGCTGGCCTGGATGGCACACGCTCTGCGCGACCATATCTATCACGGAGAGTATTACCCTCGCGAATATGATGTACATCACGTTTGTGAATGTGTATTTCCTGGTCGGCGTTGGCCTCTGAGTACTCCGTAATGTCCGCAACCAGCTGTTCGAAGCAATTCGGAGCCGGGTTCGGAGATTGGGGTGACGGTGTCGGGTGACCGGCGCCGAAGTTGTTGCGGTGCAGGCGATTCCGTTGACGGGTCCCGGTGCCGGGAACGGGGGGTCGGTGCTGTGGTGGACCATGTTCGCCAAGCCGTTTCTCGATCTTTCCTGCCGGCTGGGAGCCGGCCGGTGGTGCATTGGTGTCACGGTGGGCCTGAGGCTGCCCCCGCTCCCCGCCCGCGGGTCCCCCACGCATCTGACCAGCACACGTTCCCGGATCTTCGTGGGCGTCCCGGCCTGGGAGGGGGCGCGGGATCTTGACCGCGCTCGGCGACCGGGCGGGGCGCATGGGCCAGTGGGGCGAGATGCGTAGACGGGCCGAGAACACCTGGTTCGAGCGGTCGAATGTAGCTGCGACTGAGCAGCAGGAGAACTCGTCGGAGCGTTCGGAGCCCGGCGTTCCGGATACTCAGGAAATACGTGCGGGAGGCAATATGAACAGCGTCGACATCGCTCTCAAGGAAGCGATGGAGATCGATGGTGCGACCGGGGTCGCGCTGGTCGACTTCACCAGTGGGATGACGCTCGGCACGCTGGGAAGCAGCCACACCCTGGACCTGGAGGTGGCAGCGGCCGGTAACACCGAGGTGATCCGGGCGAAGATCCGCACCATGGACAGCCTGGGTCTGGCGGACTCCATCGAGGACATCCTCATCACCCTGGGCCGCCAGTACCACCTGATCCGCCTGCTGCAGAGCCACTCCGGGCGGGGGCTGTTCCTCTACCTGGTGCTCGACAAGTCGCGAGCGAACCTCGCGCTGTCCCGGCACCGCCTGCGCACCAACGAGGCACAGCTCGACCTCTGAGTCACGCCGCCGGGCCCCCGGGGCCGCCGATCCGGCGGTATCCCCGGGGGACGGCCGCTTCAGGCGGGGAAGATGGAGGGCGTGACGACCACGCCGACGCTGCGGATCACCGGCCACGTCCTGGTGGGCCCCGACGACGTCCGGGATGAGGCCTGGGTGGTCGACGGGCGGGTGAGCTTCTCCGCCCCGACCGGGGCCGCCGCGCGCGACGTGCGCACCGTGTCAGGGTGGGCGATTCCCGGCCTCGTCGACGCGCACTGCCACGTGGGCCTCGTCGCGACCGGGGCCACCGACGCCGCGACCGCCGAAGACCAGATCCGCACCGACCGGGACACCGGCGCCCTCCTGCTGCGCGACGCGGGATCGCCGTCCGACACCCGCTGGATCGACGGCCGCCCGGACCTGCCGCGACTGATCCGCGCCGGCCGGCACATCGCGCGGCCCAGGCGCTACCTGCGCGGCTACGCGGCCGAGGTGGACCCCGGGGACCTCGTCGCCGAGGTCATCGAGCAGGCCGGCCGCGGCGACGGCTGGGTCAAACTCGTCGGTGACTGGATCGACCGGTCCGTGGGCGACCTCGCCCCCTGCTGGCCGCCGGACGCGGCCCGCGCCGCGATCGACGCCGCACACGCCCACGGCGCCCGGGTGACGGCACACTGTTTCGCAGAGAACTCCCTCGCGGACCTGGCCCGGGCCGGCATCGACTGCGTCGAACACGCCACCGGGCTCACCGCCGACACCATCACGCTGTTCGCCGAGCGCGGCGTCGCGATCGTCCCGACCCTGGTGAACATCGCGACCTTCGAAGGGATCGCCGCCGGCGCCGAGGCGAGGTTCCCCACCTACGCCCGCCACATGCGCGACCTGCACGCCCGCCGGTACGACACCGTGGCCGCCGCGCACGCGGCCGGCATTCCGATCTACGTCGGCACGGACGCCGGCGGCTCCCTCCCGCACGGCCTGGTGGCGGACGAGGTGGCCGAGCTCGTCGCCGCCGGCCTCCCGCCGCGGACGGCCCTGAGCGCCGCCTGCTGGGACGCCCGCCGCTGGCTCGGCCGACCCGGCCTGGAGGAGGCCGCGCCCGCCGACCTCGTGGTCTACCCCGAGGACCCGACCGCGGACGTCCGCGTACTGCGCGCCCCCGACCTCATCGTCCTGCGCGGCCGCGCGATCTAGACGTCCCTTCGGGCCGTGGGCCCGGCGGAACCTCTCCGCGTGTCGCTCGTTCCACGTGTGGTGGGGCGGCGCCGTACCGATGCGCGGTACTACCGATGCGCCTGTGTCGATGCGCGGAGCCCGGTGACTGGTGAGAAAGAGAGGCGGAGGGCCGGATGACGGAGCTGGTGTCCGGCGCGAACCTGACCCTGCCCGGCCCCGTGGTCGCGCTGTCACTCCCCGGTCCCTTCGATGTGACCGCTCTGGTCCTCGGGCCGGACGGCCGAGTCTCCGGCGACCGGGACATGATCTTCTACAACCAGCCGACCGGTCCCGGTGTCACCCTGCGCGCCACCGCGGGCGTGCCTTCCGTCGAGCTCGACCTGGATGGCCTGCGCCCCGGCGGTGAGCGGGTCGTCCTGGTCGCGAGCCCCGCCGACGGCGCCACCCCCTTCGGTCGGCTGCCACCACCGCTGGCCACCCTGCGCGCCGCCGGCCGCACGATCGCGACGCTGCGCCCACCCCGCCTCGGGACGCAGACGGCGCTACAGCTCGCCGAGCTCTACCGGCGGGACAGGAACTGGAAGATCCGCGCGCTCGGCCTGGGCTACGCGGACGGACTGGCCGGGCTCGCCCGCGACTTCGGCGTCGATGTCAGCGCTGATGGCGGCGTCGACGCCGGGCCGGCCGGGGGAGTTTCCCGCGCGCCGGACGGTGGGGACCTCGCCGAGGTCGTGGCGCTGACGAACGTCGAACGAGCCCGGGGCGGCCTGGTCGCCCTGGTCACCGAGCCGCGGCTGGCCGCGGCGGCGCACCGGCACAGCGCCGACATGGCGACCCGGGGATTCTTCGCCCACGACACCCCGGACGGCATCACGGTGGCCGACCGGGTCCTGGCCGCCGGCTACTCCTACGCCGTCGTGGCCGAGAACATCGCGGCCGGCCAGCGCACCGCCGCCGAGGTGGTCGCCGGCTGGATGAACAGCCCGCCGCACCGCGCGAACATCCTGCGCCCCGAGGTCCGCCAGACAGGCGTGGCCCGCTTCGACGGCGGCGAGTACGGCGTCTACTGGACCCAGGTCTTCGGCACCCCCCGCTGACTCCCGCGCCCGGCACTTCGGTGTGTCCCCACGCTGGTGGAATTGCGGTGGCCGTCCATTGCCGGCGGCAGCCGGGTCCAAAGGTGGCGATTCGTCGGCGGCTGGTGTGACGTAGGGTCTCCCGGACGCCGGTCGAGGGCTGAATGCCCTGGTCCGGGCCCCTCGGAGCGGTGCCGGCGGGGTCTGGGGCCGGTGAGTTGTGGCTGGTTTGCTTGTCCGGCGACCATTCACGACCTTACGTTCGCTCCCGTCACCGTGATCAGTATTGTCGCGGTGGTCGTATGGTTCCGCGTATCTTCTCGCGGGCTTCCGGGGGGTCCTCTGTGACCATCCCGAGCGCAGGCAGGCACCGGTCACCGGTGCCATGTGAGGTGGGCGGCCGTGGACGACGTCATGGGCTACGCCCTGTTGAGCCTGGGTGCCGGCGCGCTGTACGCGCTCGTCGCCACCGGCGTGGTCGTGATCCAGCGCGGTGCCGGCGTGTTGAACATGGCGCAGGGCGCGCTGCTGGCGTGGGCCGCGTACGCGTTCCACGGGGCGCGCGACGAGTGGGGTCTGCCCGCGGCGCCGGCGGCGGTGCTCGCCGTCGGGTCGACGATGGCGGTCGGCCTGGTGTTCCACCAGCTGGTACTCCGCCCGATGCGCCAGGCCACGGCCGTGCTGCGCCTGATGGCCACGCTCGGCCTGCTGATCGTCATCCAGTCGCTGCTGACCCTGATGTACGGCGGGGATGTCCGGCGTTCGCCCACCGTGCTGCCGACCGGCAAGGTGACCCTGTTCGACACCGCGGTCGGGGTGGACGTCCTGGTGCGGCTCGCCGTGGTGGCTGCCGTCGTGGCGGGGCTGTGGGCCGTGTTCCGGTTCACCACGCTCGGGCTCGCGGCGACCGCGGTGACGGAGAATCCGCAGGCCGCGGCGTCGCTGGGCTGGTCGCCGGACGCGGTGGCGAGCTGGGCGTGGCTGGCCGGGTCGGCGCTGGCGGGGCTGGGCGGTGTGCTGCTCGCGCCGCTGCAGAATCCGTTGTCGGCCGGTGGTCTGATGCTGCTGATCGTCCCGGGGCTGGCGGTGGCGCTGGTCGCCCGGTTCCGGTCGCTGCCGGCGGTGCTGGTGGGGGCGCTGGCGCTGGGCGTCGTGGAGCTGGAGACCCAGGTCCACCTGGTCGCGGACCATCCGGCCTGGCGGGGTGTCGACCGTGCCGTCCCGCTCGCGGTGATCGTGTTCTACCTGGCGGTGCGCGGGCGCGGCATTCCCGACCGGGGCCATGTCGCCGAGCGCCATCCGGTGCTGGGTAGCGGCCGGGTGCACTGGCGGGCGCTGGGGATCACGGTCGGCTGCGCGCTTGTCGCCGTGTGGTGGCTGCTGCCGGCGTCCTGGGTGAACGCGCTGAACGCGAACGCCATCTGGGCGACGATCATCCTGTCGGTCGTGGTGCTGGTCGGCTTCACCGGGCAGCTCTCGCTGGCGCAGCTCGCCTTCTCCGGGATCGCGGCACTGATCGCCGGACGGCTGGTCGCCACCCGGGGCTGGCCGCTGGAGGCTGCCCTCGTGGTGGGCGTCGCCGGGACGGCGGTCGTCGGCGTGCTGTTCGCGCTGCCGGCGCTGCGCACCCGGGGCCTGCAACTGGCCGTCGTGACGCTCGGCCTCGGTGCCGCCGTGGACGCGCTGCTGTTCCAGCGCGGTTACCACTCGCCGGCGGCAAGCCCGCTCGGTGCCCTCTTCGGTGATCTCGGCACGCTCGAGGGGACGGAGGTCGGCGACGCGACCCTGTTCGGGATCAGTCTGGACAAGGTGACGCACCCGCGCGGGTTCGCGACCCTGTCGCTGCTCACGTTCGTCCTGCTCGGGCTGGCCGTGGCGAACCTGCGGCGGGGGCGCGCGGGACGGCGGCTGATCGCCGTCCGGACGAACGAGCGGGCCGCGGCGGCGCTGGGCATCAGCGTGGTCGGGGCGAAGCTTTACGCCTTCGCGCTGTCCGCCGCGATCGCCGGCTTCGGGGGGGTGCTGTACGCGTTCTACACCTACGGCGAACGCGGCAACATCGACTACGGCGGCGGCCTGTTCTCGCCGTTCGCCTCGATCCTGCTGATCGCCTACGCGGTCGTCGGGGGAGTCGGCTGGATCAGCGGTTCCTTCGCCGGCGCGACGATGGCCGCCGAGGCGCTGGCGACGAGAGCCGGGGCCTGGGTCGGCAGCGTCCTCGGCCAGCTCGGCCTGCTGCTGCGCCTGCTCTTCGCCGCGGCCGCCGGCCTGCTGGGCCTCGCGGTCGGCCGCGCCGTCGTGCCACCAGGTACGGGGCCGACAGCGCCGGCCGCAGGCGGGACGGCGCCGGGCACGGTGCGGGCCGCGCACCTGCGGCGGGCGGCGCCGTGGGTGGTGACCGCGGCCTTCGCCGCAGCCGCCTTCGCGGGCGGGGGCAGGGTCGTCGACTGGCTGGCCGACCTTGACCGCTACGTCCCGCTGATCGGCGGCCTGGTGCTGGTCACGGTCCTCTCCCGGTCCGGTGGTGGGATGGCGCCGGAGAACGCCCGTACCGCCCGCCGGATCCTGGAGCGCCGCTTCCCGAAGGCCGTCGAGCGGCGGATGGCCGCCGACGCGGCCCGGGTCGCCCGCCTGCTCGGCCCCGCTCCGACCCGCGAACCAACTCTCGCCACCCCGAACGCCACCAACGGCACCGCTTCCCTG
>NZ_UBIZ01000097.1:0-13486 GCF_900465275.1 Parafrankia sp. Ea1.12
CCCCCTGACCGGTCCGACCGTGCGGCGCGCGTTCCCCCGACTCGAACCAGGTGACCGTGCCCGCGCCGCTCTCGCTGCTCACCCCGTTGGCCGTCCCGGCCGGCGTGCAGCCGATCATGATGCGGCTGCGCGCTGTACGGACATCGGCGGACGGCTATGGGCGCCAGTGGACAGACCGAGCCGTGACGGGAGTCGTGTCACTTGGCGTAATCCATGCCTTACAAGCGAGTGGTCGCAGGTCCGGCCCCTGCCGCGCCCACGTGGCCTGTGGGTGAACGGGGGCGTTGACGTCCGGACGGGAGTGTCCGACGTTCATCGGACACTCCCGTCCGCGTCCGGGCCGGCCGCCGTGCCCGGCGGCCGGCCCGTTGCACCCCTTGTCCTGCCGGGTTATCGGGTCGGGATCGCCACGATCACGCTGGTGCCGGTGTGCTGCGCCGTCGGCTGTACCTGCGGTCCGGGCGCGGGCTGGCGCAGGCCGATGAAGTATGTGACCACGCCCTCGAAGTCACCACCCGACCGCACCTGGACAACATTGGTGGTCGCGCGGACCGGGAACAGGTTGCGCGGAGCCGTAGCCCTGCCCTCCTCGTCATGGGCCGCCGCATTGTGGAAGACCACCTTGACGAAGGACCGGCCCCGCACGGCGACGGGAAGGCCGGAACCGTCCTGTATCAGTTCCGAGGCCGGCACGTACTGGACGGTGACCTCGGCGGGGGCGGCCAGCTGGAAGTGGAACCGGATGAGGTCCGCGTGGGCACTGGCCGCGTGTGCCGCGCTGATGCCCGTCAGGACCGGCATGACCGGCATGACCGGCATGACCGGTGCGACCGGAGACACCGGTGTAGCCGGAGTTACCGTTGGCCCTCCGGCCCGCGCCGGAACCGCCACGAACAGCAGACCCAGGACCAGTGCGACTGTCGCACCAAAAATCGCGCGCGCCATCCTCATGATGCACCACCCATTCCTTTTTCCTGGAGCAGATAAAACTGCTCCGGCGTACGGACGGGCTGATCGGGTTGTCGGGCCGTCCGGCTGATCCTGATCGCCGCAAGAAATCCGCTGAGGACAAGGCCGGTCGGATCGGAGGAAGTCGGTTTCAGCTCGCTGGCCGGAAGTCGGATGGATGGTGAGTGGTGATGGATGTCGGCATGGGCCCACCCCCATTCGTTGTCGACCAAGCATGCGCGAGCGCCGGGCGGCCCGCCACCGCTGCCAGCCTTCGGCGGCCACCCCACCGGCTTCCCGCCGGCCAGATCACCCGCACCGGGGCTTTACGTACGCGGAGTCGGCGCACGCAGTCGGCGGCTGCTTCAGTCGAACTCGTTGTCCACGTCCGGGGGGACCAGAACCATTGCCCCACCTGTACTCTGCACTATATATCGTGAACCCCGTATGGCAGCGCCTCACCCGGGTCCCGGAAACCGCAGCGTTCCAGGAGGGTCGGCCGCCCACCATTCCCATCCCACGAGAACCCGCTGGACGGCGAGTTGGTCCCGGCGGAGCACGGCGACGTCGATGTCGGAGTGCTCCCGGAACTGGTTACCCACAGCGAGTTCGATCGCGTATCCGCCGGCGATCCACCATGGAGCGGGAAACGCGGCAAAAATCGAGGCCACCTCGGCCAGGCTAGCGGGTTCCCAGTGCCCGGTCATGCGCGTAGGAGGCCCGTCGCAACGTCCAGAAGATCCAATTACTGGATGCGGTTGACGAGGCGACGTCCCAGCCCTGCCCACCAAGTTTGCCGAGCTCCGCTACCACCTCGTTGTAGGAACCGGCCACCGTCATCTCCCGACCCCCGGGCAGGTTGATTCGGATGGAACCTTGATCCCAGATCCATTCCATCGTCGCGAACTCGTTGCCGTGCATGATCCCCCCGATTCTTCTGGACGCGGCAGCAGAATAGCGCGATCCGCATCCCATCTGGATCAATGGCCGCACCACGGCCATCGTCACGTACATCTGTCCTGGTCAGCGGGTCACCGGCTCCACCGCTCTTCCTCGACGACTTCCACGGTTCAGGCCGGGTCGTCGAGGACGACCACGGCCTGGCAGGCTTCCTCGTCGCCTTCCCCTCCCCGTCCCAGCCACGTGTCGCCTACATCCACTTCGCCGGACTACAACGGCCCAGGACGACCCATGGTGATTTTCCGGCGCTTTCTGACGGACGATTCGTAGCCCAGCACTTGACGTCCACTCACATGCGGGCACCGAACTGGAGCTTTTCGCGGACACGGGAGCATCCTGAAGCAGGTAGTCGGGCGAATCAGCGCGTTCGACGCGCGCCCGGCCAGGTTGACGCAGGCGGGCGACGACGACTCAGCCCACTACCTGGACGTCGACCGCGTGGCCTTCCGGGTCCTGGAGCACATGACGGCCCGGCGTGAGTTGCGTATCACCCAGGTCCGCTCGCCGTACCGTGAGTCCGATCCGGACCCGTCCCGTCGGCCCCCGGGCTCCTGCCGGGTAGAGCTCGAGAACAGCTCCGTCGGCGAAGGTGGCGGCGTAGTGGTCGGGGCCGGTCCCATGACGCTCCCGCCTGAACTCCAGACCGAGATCTTGGTAGAACTCGTGACAGGCGGAGAGGTCGGAGCAGTACAGGACGATCAGATCTATCTTTGCGTCCGGGGAGAGCCGCCGCTGCCAGGGGTGGGTGGCGGCGAGTGCGTCGCTGAGCCATCGTCGCCGATCTGTTGCCAGCAGCGGAAGCACGGCAGCGAAGTCAATCTCGTCTTTCGGGCGTGACGCCTGGGACTTGTAAAGGAGCTGCACCTCCGGCGCGATATAGGGGATGCCCGTGGGGCCGGCGTGTCCGAGCGAGGAGACCGGACGCCGGATCCGGGGATCACGCCGCGACACCCAGTCCGTCCCGGCGGCTTCCTCCAGCATGACCTGGATCCGCCACGGCCCATCGGGAGTTCGCCTGCACCAGATGTCGTGGATGCCGAACGGCAGCGTCTCGCCCGGCTCCCAGCGCCGTAGTGCGCCGGGAGGATCGGCGGCCCACCATTCCCACCCGGCCAGGACCCGCTGGACGGCCAGCTGGTCCCGGCGGAGCACGGCGACGTCGATGTCGGAGTGCCCGCGGAACTGGTGACCTACCGCGAGTTCGATCGCGTGTCCGCCGGCGATCCACCACGGGGCAGGAAAGGCGGCGAAGATCGAAGCCGTTTCGGTCAGGCTTGCGGGTTCCCAGTGGTCCAAGGGGCTGTCGGCCCGTGTCACAGGTCGTTGCCTTCTTCCCGGTCTTCCCGTGTCCGGGCGTCTCTGCGCTGACAGGGCGTAGTCTGCCCCGATGAAGTTCGGACTGCACCTCGGCGGGGTCAATCCCCGGTTATGGAACGAGGTCACGGAGGAGGCCGATCGGCTCGGGTACGAGTCGATCTGGGTACCTGAGCATCTCGTCGTGCCGATCGCCTCGGCGGGCAGCCCGCACCAGAGCTCGGATCATCCGCCGATCCCGTCCAACGTCCCGATCTTCGACGCGCTGGCGCTTCTCAGCCACCTGGCGGCGCGGACGACGCGGATCCTGCTCGGCACGAACGTCTACAACATCGGCCTGCGGCATCCGTTCGTGACGGCGCGGGCGGCGACGACCGTGGACATTCTCTCCGGCGGGCGGCTCGCGCTCGGGATCGGCGCGAGCTGGCTGCGCTCGGAGTGGGAGGCGGTCGGCCTTGACTTCGACCGTCGCGGCCCGCGGGTGGACGAGGCCATCGAGGTGTGCCGTCGGCTGTGGAGCGAGGACGTCGTCGAGCACCACGGCGAGTTCTTCGACTTCGGGGCGGTCGCGTTCGAGCCGAAGCCGGTCCAGCGGCCGGGCCCGGCGCTGCACATCGGTGGGGACGGGCCGGCGGCGCTGCGCCGCGCCGCGACCGTCGGTACCGGCTGGATGCCGATGAACCACAAGTTCGCCGACCTGCCCGGCTCGCTGGCCCGACTCGCTGAGCTGGCCGAGCGCGCGGGGCGCACCACCCCCGTCGAGGTCACGTTCAACGGCGAGGTGAGCCGTCCGTCCGACGTCGCGCCCTACGCCGAGGCCGGCGTCACCCGCCTGATCGTCCGGCCGTGGACCCGTTCCCGCGAGGCGATCGACGGGATGCGACGATTCGCCGACGAGATCCTCGGCCCGCTCCAGGACACCGACTGACCCGGCGACGGATGGGCGGGGCTGGCCGCCGCGCGGCGAAGTGACGCGGCGAAGTGAGTTGTCGCAGCCTCTCCATATACCGCCGGGACAACTTGCTTCGGACGAGATACCCGAACGGGACCCCCGGGCGAGGCGGCGCCTGCGCGAGGCACGTGCGGCCGGTCGTCTGACGGGTTCGCCACGGGCTGACGGCGCTCTCATTGTCATCAGCCGCCACCGGAAAGGTTCCCGGGAACGGGGCTGGACGGCTGGCCGGGACGTGGAGGCGTGAGGGACGGGTGAGGCGGATGTCCGAGGGAGCTTCCGGCGGCATGACGGCGGACGAGCGGGAGTGGCTGCGGGTCCGGGGCGAGCTGAAACGGCGGCGGCACCCGCTCGCCGTCCTGGCGGCACGGGAGTACCCGCCGGACGCGCGGGTCGCCGGCACGCCGCTGCTGGCGGCACCGGGGTGGATCCCGCCGGAGCCGGTGCCGATCGACTCGGTGGTGATCGATCTCGACCCGGGTCGGGAGCAGCCCGGCGGGCTGACCGGGCGGGAGCCGGTGAGTGAGGGCGTCCGGCCGCTGCGCGCGGATGGCAGCCGTTACGGCGGCTACGCGGCGGCGGTGGCCCACCTGGACCGGCCGGCGCTGTTCGTCGATCTCCCCACCTACCGGCTGTGCGACGCCGACCTGTCACTGCCGGGGGCGCGCGGCACCCTGTCGTTCGGGCTCGGCAGCTATTTCGACGGGCTCGACGTCGGCGAGGCCTGCGCGCACGAGTACGCGGCCGCCACGCAGGGCGCGGAGGCTCTTCCTGTGCGGCGGGCGGTGGGCATGCCCTGGGAGCTTCACCGGCGGCCGGCGAGCATGGCCATCAGCACCCTGACGATCCGCCGGGACCGCCGGACGGGGACGGGGACCGTGCTCCTCCACCGCCGGGACCCGGCGAAGGTGGGTCACGCCGGTGGTCTGCTGCAGGTGGTGCCGGTCGGGGTGTTCCAGCCCTCCGGGCCGGCGGAGTGGAACATCCGCAACGACTTCGACCTGTGGCGGTCGATCACCCGCGAGTACTCCGAGGAGCTGCTGGGCACGGCCGAGGAGTACGGCAGCGACACGCGGCCCATCGACTACGGGCGCTGGCCGTTCGCGGCGGATCTGGCCGCGGCCCGGCAGTCGGGCGCGGTGCGGGTGTCCGTGCTCGGACTCGGTGTGGACCCGCTGACCTTCGCCACCGACCTTCTCACCGTCGCGGTCTTCGACGCGCCGGCCTTCGACGAGCTGTTCGCCGGCCTCGTCGGCACGAACGCGGAGGGCGAGAACCTCGCGCGGTTGGACGCCTCCAGGCCAGCCGTCCCTGAGCCCGACCGCGCCGGCACCGCCACCGGCCCGCGACCAGAACGCCGGACCCCGGGGATCCCCTTCACCGAGCGGACCGTTGATCGGCTGGTCCACCACGAACCGATGCAGGCCGCCGGCGCCGCCCTCATCGCTCTCGCCTGGCGCCACCGGCGCCACCTGCTGGGCTGACTCCGCCGCTGGGCCGGCGCGCCGAGGCCGGCCCGGGCACTCGGATCGCCGGGTGGGCGCGGAGCTGACCGTCCACCGGGCCGGGCCCGCCTCACCAGCTGGACCCGCCTCACCAGCTGGACTGGCAGCTCACCAACTGGACACGCCGAAGCCGTACGAGGCGCCGCCGGTCGACGTGGAGCCGTCATGCCCGCGCACACGCCGGCGTCCCTGCCCGCTGCCGGGACGTCCGACGGACCAGTCCTCGTCGGCGCCGTCACCGTCGCCGTCACCCGCGTCGGGGCCGTCCCCGCCGGCGTAGTCCCAGCTCGACGACCACGCCTCCGGCTGCCACTCCGAGGACGACGACCACTCCGCGTCGCGGTCGCGGTCGAACGAGCCCCGGCCGGCCGGAAGCGGACGGATGGACGCGACGACGGATCCGATGACCCGCGGGACCACAAGCCAGGCAGTGATGTTGACCCCCAGGACGACGACGAAGATCATTGCGACCAACCACACCCATGCCGACGGCATCGGGACGGCATGCATCAACATCCCCCCGAGGGCGATGCCGAAAACACCGACCGCCGCCACCCTCAACCGCGCCACGATGCCTTCCTACGCCTCGGACGGGGCCGGTGGGGTGGATCGACGCCAAGCCGACAGTGCCACCGAGAGACGGCGCCGCAGGTCAGCGGCACTACGGACCAAAATCGCCAGACCCACGGACAGTGGGCCGACCGGCCGCCTCGCGCCGGGCCGACCGGCCACCCCGCCGCGGGCCGGCCGTGCCCGACCCGCAGCTCAGCGACCACACGGGCCCAGGCCGCCGCATTGGCCGCCGCAGCGGCCGACCACCACTCTCGGGGGTACCGGGGCATGATCGAGGATGCGACTGGGGTGCCACGGGCCGGGGACGGATTGGAACGACCCGGACACCTCAGTCGCGTCCTCAACCTACCTGCTCGATAGCTTTTAGTCACTGATCGATTACAGGCAGTTCTAGACTACACCCTGTTTGCTGCCCCTGTCCCCGTATGGAGTACCCACCCGAACGCGCCGGGCGACCATCAGGAGAGGTTTGGAGACGGGCGGCTGCCGTCCCGGAGAGATCGGTCACGATGACACGTCGAACGGTTCGTCCTTACGCTGTCCGGCGAGGCACTGCCGGGCCGACGCGGCCTGGCGGAATGCCGGGGATGCGAAGGCCGTCCCGCGGCGGCGGGCATGTCCGCGACGAGACGTCTGTCCGGGATCGGACATTGGTTTCGTGATGACAGCCACAGGGTGAGCAGCAGGTTTCCGGCTTAGTCTCATCGCTCATGAGCGGCGCGCCCATCGGGGTGTTCGACAGTGGAGTCGGCGGTCTCACCGTTGCGCGCGCGATCCTGGACCAGCTGCCAGGAGAGTCGCTGCTCTACATCGGCGACACCGCGCACGCCCCCTACGGGCCGCGGCCGATCGCCGAGGTGCGCCGGTACGCCCTCGCCGCACTGGACGAACTCGTCTCCGCTGGTGTGAAACTTCTCGTCATCGCATGCAATTCCGCGAGCGCGGCATGCCTGCGCGATGCCCGGGAACGCTACGACGTACCGGTGGTCGAGGTCATCGTGCCCGCGACCCGCCGTGCCGTCGCGGCAACACGGAGTGGTCGAGTGGGAGTCATCGGAACGGTCGCCACGATCACCAGCCGGGCCTACGAGGACGCCTTCGCGGCGGCTGCGGGCACCGAGCTGGTCAGCGTGGCGTGCCCGGCCTTCGTCGACTTCGTCGAGCGCGGCATCACGTCCGGCCGGCAGTTGCTGGGACTCACCGAGGCGTATCTGGCACCGTTGCAGGAAGCCGACGTGGACACAGTGATTCTCGGATGCACCCACTATCCACTGTTGACCGGCGTCATCGGTCTCGTCATGGGAGAGGGCGTCACACTGGTGAGCAGCGCCGAGGAGACGGCCAAGGACACCTACCGGGTGCTCGCCCGCGACGGCCTCTTCCGCGACCCCGACCTGCCGCCCCCGGCGCATCGCTTCCTGACCACCGGTGATCCCGCCGCGTTCGCGCGGGTGGGCCGCCGTTTCCTGGGCCCCGAGATCACGGCGGTGAGCATCGCCCCGGCGGCGGCCCCCCGGCAGGCACAGGCGGTGGGACGATGAAACTGACGATCCTGGGCTGTTCCGGCACCTACCCGGGCCCCGCTTCGGCCTGCTCCTCCTACCTGATCGAGGACGAGGGCTTCCGGCTCGTCCTGGACGCCGGCAACGGCTCCATGGGTGAGCTGCAACGGCACTGCGACATCCGGGACGTCGACGCGGTGCTGCTGAGCCACCTGCACGGCGACCACTGCCTCGACCTGGTCGCGACGTCCTACGCCCGGCGCTACCACCCGGAGGGGATGCCGCCCAAGCTCCCGGTGTACGGGCCGATCAACACCCAGGAGCGGCTGTGCGGCGCGTTCGAGCGCTGGCCGGACGACTCCCTGGCCGACATCTACGACTTCCGCACGATCGGTCCCGGCCGCCTGCACGTCGGGCCGTTCGCCATCGACCTGGCCCGGGTCGCGCACCCGATCGAGGCCTACGGGGTGCGGGTGACGGCCGGCGGGAAGACGCTCACCTACTCCGGCGACACCGGGGTGTGCGACCGGCTCGTCCGGCTGGCCCACGACAGCGACCTGTTCCTGTGCGAGGCGTCGTTCCTCGACGGCGAGGACAACCCGCCCGACCTGCACCTGACCGGCAAGGACGCCGGTGAGCACGCGACCCGCGCCGGTGTCGGGCGGCTGGTGCTGACCCACCTCGTGCCCTGGGGCAACGTGGAACGCACCCACGGCGAGGCCGCGGACGCGTTCGACGGCGATCTGACGCTCGCGAGCACCGGCACCTCCTACGAGATCTGACCACGTCTGAACACGTCTGAGCACGCTCGCGGGCCGTCCGGCGCAACCCCGGCCGGCCTGCGCCGATAGGGTCTCCTCCCGTGATCAGAGTCGATGGCAGAACCACGGACCAGCTCCGCGACGTGACGATCGAGCGGGGCTGGCAGGAGCACGCGGAGGGGTCGGCGCTGATCTCCGCCGGCCGGACCAGGGTGCTGTGCGCGGCCTCCGTCACCGAGGGGGTGCCCCGGTGGCGCAAGGGCAGCGGCCTGGGCTGGGTGACGGCCGAGTACTCGATGCTGCCGCGAGCCACGCACACCCGCAACGACCGGGAGTCCGTCCGCGGGCGGATCGGCGGGCGGACCCACGAGATCTCCCGGCTGATCGGGCGCAGCCTGCGGGCCGCGATCGACCTGAAGGCCCTCGGCGAGAACACCATCGCCATCGACTGCGACGTGCTGCTCGCCGACGGCGGCACCCGCACCGCCGCGATCACCGGCGCCTACGTGGCGCTCGCCGACGCCTGCCGGTGGCTGGGACGTCCCGCGGCGATCGTCACCAGTGTCTGCGCGGTCAGCGTCGGCGTGGTCGGCGGCGTGCCCATGCTCGACCTCGCCTACACCGAGGACTCGACCGCCGACACGGACATGAACGTCGTCCGCACCGGCGCGGGTGGCTTCGTCGAGGTCCAGGGGACGGCCGAGGGCACCCCGTTCGAACGGTCGACGCTCGACGAGCTGCTCGACCTCGCCGTGGCCGGCTGCACCCGCCTGACCGAGATCCAGAACGCCGCGCTGGCCGCCCCGCCGGCCGCCGGCCCGCCCGCCCCGGAACGCGCCACTGCCGGCAGTGGTGGGAAGGGCACGGGGTCACGGTGAGCTCGGTGAGCGCGGTGCCGCGCCAGGTCGTGCTCGCCAGCCGCAACGAGGCGAAACTGGCCGAGCTGGGCCGCATCCTCGCCGCGACCGGGCTGGACGTCGACGTCGTCGCGCTGCCCGACGGCCCCGAGGTGCCCGAGACAGGTTCGACCTTCGCCGAGAACGCCCTCATCAAGGCACGCGCCGCCGTGGCCGCTACGGGTCTCGCGGCGATCGCCGACGACTCCGGGCTCACCGTGGACGAGCTCGCCGGGATGCCCGGGGTGCGCTCGGCGCGCTGGTCCGGGATCCGTGACGGAAGCCGGGCCGACCGGGACGCCGCCAACAACGCCCTGCTGCTGGCCCAGCTCGACGACGTCGACGAGGAGCGGCGCGGCGCGGCGTTCGTGTGCGCCGCGGCGCTGGTCACCCCGGACGGCGTCGAGCACGTCGTCTACGGCACCCTGCGGGGGCGGCTGCTCACCCGGGCACGGGGCACGGGGGGCTTCGGCTACGACCCGTTGTTCGTCGCCGAAGGCTCGACCCGGACCAACGCCGAGCTCACAGCGGACGAGAAGGACCTGATCAGCCACCGGGGCCGGGCGCTACGCAGCCTCGCCGCGTTCATCGGCACGCTGGCGCCGCCTCCACGCTGAAACGGCGTGCGACCGTGGCCCCGGGCGGCCCGGCGCCGCGGTCGCACGCCGGCACCGCCCCGCGCCGATGGGCCAGAACGGGGCGGGGCGGGGTTCGCGGCTACGCGCTCAGGCCCAGAGCTGCCCCTCGAGCGCGGCCTCGGCCTCGGCGAGCGTGCCGGCGTACGCACCGGTCGACAGGTACTTCCAACCACCGTCGCAGACGATGAAGGCGATGTCGGCCCGCCGTCCCTCCCGCACCGCGCGGTCGGCCTGCGCGAGGGCGGCGTGCAGGATCGCCCCCGTCGAGATCCCGGCGAAGATCCCCTCCTGCTGGACGAGCTCGCGCGTGCGGCGCAGCGCGTCCCGGGGGCCGACCGAGTACCGCGAGGTCAGCACCGAGGCATCGTAGAGTTCCGGGACGAAGCCCTCGTCGATGTTGCGCAGCCCGTAGACGAGCTCGCCGTACCGCGGCTCGGCCGCGACGATCACGACGTCGGGCTTGTGCTCCCGCAGGTAGCGACCGGTACCCATCAGCGTCCCGGTGGTGCCGAGCCCCGCCACGAAATGGGTGATACCCGGCAGGTCCTCCATGATCTCCGGGCCGGTCGTCTCGTAGTGCGCCTGCGCGTTCGCCGGGTTGCCGTACTGGTAGAGCATCACCCAGTCGGGGTTCTCCGCCGCGAGCCGCTTGGCCACCGCGACCGCCTCGTTCGAGCCGCCGGCCGCCGGGGACGAGACGATCTCGGCCCCCCACATCTGGAGCAGCTGGCGGCGCTCCACGGAGGTGTTCTCCGGCATCACGCAGACCAGCCGGTACCCCTTCTGGCTGCAGACCATCGCCAACGAGATCCCGGTGTTGCCGGACGTGGGCTCGAGGACGGTCGCGCCCGGGGTGAGCAGTCCTCGCTTCTCCCCGTCCGCGATCATCCACAGTGCCGCCCGGTCCTTGATCGAACCGGTGGGGTTGTCCTGTTCCAGCTTCGCCCAGAGTCGGACCTCCGCAGAGGGAGACAACCGAGGCAGTCCGACCAGCGGGGTTCGGCCTACCGAGTCCACCAGGGAGTCGTAACGCATGAGTAGGGACCTGCCGCCCTGATCAGAAGAGCCGGGTAGCCATGCCGGACGAGATCGGCACCCGAGCGCAGCCGCCGGCTAGGTCGTCGGCAGCGGAGTCAACGGTGACGGAGCCACCGGCGACGGCGGGGAGAATAGTCACCTCGCCCAAAGTCGCCGGTACGGTGGCGGAGCCACCGGCGACGGCGGGGAGAATAGTCACATTGTCGCCGTCGCTGAGCTTGGCGTCGAGGCTGCCCAGGAAGCGGACGTCCTCGTCGTTGACGTAGATGTTGACGAAGCGGTGGAGCTCGCCGTCACCCTCGCCGGAGATCAGCCGCCCGCGCAGCCCGGGGTGCCGGGAGTCGAGGTCGTGGAAGAGCGCCGCGAGCGTGTCGCCCGTGCCCTCGACCAGCTTGGCGCCTCCCGTGTAGCTGCGCAGGATCGTCGGCACACGGACCTGGACTGCCATGGTGCTCCTTCCTCTGGTGCCGCCGGCGGGTCCGCCGCGGCGCGCCGCCCGGCGTGGGCGGTGGTACTGCATCGGTACTGCGTCATCGGTGCTGCAGGCCATCGATACTGCAGGCCATCGGTGCTGCGGGGCGTCGGTCCGCAGGCGTCGGTTCCGCGGGGCCGTCGGTACCGCCCGGCAGGTCACGGGCTCGCGCGACCGGATGCCCTTCGCTCACAGGCATCCCACCACGCGCGTCCGTCGCCGCCGCTCTATGAGAACGTCACATGGGCGTCAGAGGATTTCCACGGGTTCCTCGGTGACCTCACCGTCCGCGATCCGGAAGGAACGGAACTCGATCGTCTCCGGATCCCGCGTCGAGGCGAGGACGTAGTGCGCCTCGGGGTACCCCGCGATGGAGATGTCGGTGCGCGACGGGTACGCCTCCGTGGCGGTGTGGGAGTGGTAGATCACGACCGGATCCTCGTCGCGGTCGAACATCTCGTTCCACACCTTGATCTGCTCGGCCGGGTCGAACTCGTAGAAGGTGGGTGAGCGTGCGGCGTTGACCATCGGGATGTGACGCTCCGGCCGATCCGAGCCCTCGGGCCCGGCGATGACGCCGCACGCCTCGTCGGGATGGTCGCGGCGGGCATGGGCGACGATCGCCTCGTAGTGGGTTCGGTCGATGCGCAGCACGCGACAACCGTACGACGCGAACGGGCCGGATCGGGCGTCCATGTGAACACAGACCTGACCACGACCGGCTCGCACCAGGTTACGGCGCCGGGGAACCGCCCCACTTCGGGACCGGATGCACCGATCCGCCCCGGGCCCGGTTCGGGTCAGGGCCCGGGACCGGCCTCGGGCCCTGACCCGGACCGGCCTGGCTCGGCCTAGAGCAGCGCCCGGGTGAGCTCGTCGAGCAGCTCGGTCAGGAACGCGTAGACCGCGGCGATCGGCCGGCGCGGATCCTCGGGCGTGAGATTCTCCAGCTCGGCGGTCGACTCGTCGTCGGTGAGACCGAGCCGCGTGCCGAGCACCAGCCGCAGGTCGTTGAGGACGGTCAGCCAGTCCTGCGCCGCGTCCTCGTCGAGCACCAGGACGGCACCGGGCGCCGGCACGGCCGCCAGCACGCGCCGGGCCGCGTCACGCTTACGGGCCAGGGCCTCGTCGGTACGCCGGCGCCGGAAGTCCCCGGAGGCCAGCGGGTCGTCCGGGTAGGGGTCGGGCAGCAGCCGCGCGACCGCGGGATCCTCCGGGGGCGGCGGGGCGGTGTCGCGCAGCCCGACAAGCGCCTCCAGCGGATCGTCGACCGGCGGCGCCTCCAGCAACGCGTCGACCTGACCCAACAGCTCGGTGAGCAGGGACGACTCGAGCCGGGGCAGCCGCAGCTCGATCCCGGCCCTGGTGCGCCGGAACCCGTTCACACGCCTCCGCTCCCGATCATCCGCTCCCGATCACGTTCAGCCCGCGACGTTCAGTCCTGGGCGATGGTGGCCCACAGGCCGTAGGTGTGCAGCCGCTCCGCCGCGGCCTCCATCTCCTCCCGGGTGCCGGACGCCACCGTCGCCCGCCCCTTGTGATGGACGTCGAGCATGAGCTTGGTCGCCTTCCGCTCGCTGTACCCGAAGAGCTTGCGGAAGACGTACGTCACGTAGGACATGAGGTTGATCGGGTCGTTCCAGACGATGGTCACCCAGAGGCGATCGTCTTCGGGGGAGTCCTCGACGTCCTCGACGTCAATCGGAGACACGGCAGTGACGGACACGACGTCTATTGTTACGCCTCCCGATCGGGACTTCACGGGGACCGGCCCTGCGTCGCGCACGGTCACAACGGACACCGCTGTGATCTCCGGAACGACGGACACCGTGGTCCCGGCCGCACCAGGCCCGCGCCGCAGGCCCGACCCCGCCCGACACCCGTGATCACCGCCACGCAGCACCGCCAGCCCAGCCCGCCCCGATAC
>NZ_UBIZ01000046.1:0-233 GCF_900465275.1 Parafrankia sp. Ea1.12
GCCGGTGGACCTACCTGTACCGTGCCGTCGACCAGCACGGTCAGGTCATCGACGTCCTTGCCGGCACTCGCCGCGACCAGGCTGCCGCTCGCCGGTTCTTCGTCCGGGCGCTGGCGCATGGCCGCCGCCCGGTCGAGGTCACCACCGACAAGGCACCCGTCTACCCGAGGATCCTCGACGAGCTGCTCCCCGAGGCCTGCCATGTCGACGCCGCCAGGGAGAACAATCGGATC
>NZ_UBIZ01000573.1:0-6969 GCF_900465275.1 Parafrankia sp. Ea1.12
GCGCCCACCCGGTACGACAGCCGGGCCGTCACCCTGCCCACCAGCCGGAAACACCATCAACAAGCCGGAAAGGGAAAGATCACCGATCTTTGATCACGCCAACCGTCGTTACTGACGGATGTAGGTCAGACGGGTTCCGGCTCCGGTTCCGGCCGCTCGGGGGCCGGCGGGGTGAAAGGGGACGGCTCGTGCGGCGCGGGCGGAAGATCGGGGGTGTCGGGGAGCAACGGCCCGGGATCGTCCGGTATCGGGGCGTCCGGGTCGAGCGGGGGCGGGTCGGGCCGCCGCGGAGTGGCGCCCGGCGCGCGCGCCGGGCCGGGCGACTCCAGGGCAGGCGGTACTCGAGCGGTCAGCTCCAGGGCAGACGGCACCCGAGCAGTCAGCGCAGACATAGACATCGCCTACCCCGCACCCCGTCCGCGGGAAACATCGCCGTTCAGCGACGACGGCCACCAAGCCCCCGCCGCGAAACCCCCGGCCGCGACAGCCCTGGCTCGACAGCCCCGCCTCCGACAGCCCCAGGCGCGTGAACCCAGGAGGGACGGCACCAGCCCGGCACGAGACACCACCGCCCGAGCCTGGAACGGGTACCGCCAGGTCACGCGCCCAGCCAGGAAACGAATCCGGCCAGGAGGCGATTTCGTCGGGATGTACCCCTTTCGCAATACTTCCGGCACGGAGTACCGTCCGGTCGAGCGGCGATGTCGTACCCGTTAACAAGGATCTCCCGCGGCCGCGGCGGAGACGCCCGTGGACACACGAGTATCGCCAAGACCAGCCGTGGGAGTGTGCCTGGTGAGTGTGGACAGCGCCGCGGACGTCGGCGTCCATGCGCCACGCCTGCCCACCGGCCGGGCGCGTCCGCCACGACCGGACCAGAGCGCGGGGGCGCACCGTGGACGCGGACCGCACTGGTACCCGGACTCCCTGGCCACGGGCGTGAGCACCGATGCGGCCGCCAGCGGCGCCCCGCCCCAGCGCCAGGGCTCCGACGACGGGCTCACCGGCTCCGACGATCGGCTCCCGGGCCGGCACACGGCCCGGGACGAGGCGGGGTGGTCCGACCTGGAGGACCCCGAGCCTGTTCCGGGCGAGGCGGCTGGGCCGGAATCTGCCGGCGGCACGGGCACGCCCCCGAACGCGCCGGTCGAGTTCCGGGAGTTCTTCGAGCGCCACCACCGCGAGCTGTCGCGTTTCGCCTACCTGCTCACCGGCGACCACGACGCGGCCGACGACCTCACCGCCGAGGCGCTCACGGCTGCCTGGTCCAAGTGGGAGCGGGTCAGCAGCGCGGACAGCCCACTCGCCTACGTGCGGCGCATCGTGGCGAATCTGGCCACCAGCCGGCTGCGGCGGGTGATCCGGGAACGCCGGGGGATGACCGTCCTCGGCATGCTGGCCGAACGCACCGAGCACGCTCCGGATGACGCTGACGTTCCCGCCGCCGTGGACCTGCGCGCCGCGCTGATGACCCTTCCAGCCAGGAAGCGGGCGTGTGTCGTGCTGCGGTACGCCTTCGACCTGTCCGAGGCGGACACTGCCCGGACGCTGGGAATCTCCGTCGGAACGGTGAAGAGCCAGACATCCAAGGCGGTGGCCGAGCTCGAACGGGTACTCGGCACCAGGCCCGAACTGACCCACTCCGACCCGCCGGACGGCACCCCGGCCCGAAAACCGGACGCGCGCCCCCTGGCCCCGCAGGCACCGCGCCGAGCCGGCGCCACGCGCGGCCGCCGGCGTGCGGCCGGCGGAACGGATCCGGCGAGCGTCGCCCGGTCGGCGCTGAACCGGCTGCGCGACAGCGAGGCACCCGGACGGCTCCGCGGCAGCGAGGGCTGAGAACACTCCCAAGACCCCGGAGCGCACAAAGGAGGACCCACCAGCACGTTCCTCCGGCGAGACGCCCTCGGATCCTGGAGACCTCACACCATGACTGTGTACGGCGGTGAGCGGTACCCACGACGATCGCGGGTCTCATAATGGACATGTCATGATCAGGGACCGTTTCATCTCGAGCTCTTCCCGCCGCCGGGTGGACGGTCACGGCACCGCGGGCGATCAGGCTGGCACCGGCGATCGAGCTGAGACCGGCTCGGTGGCGGCCTCGGCGCCCGTCAGCGACGGCTCCGGAGCGGCCACGGCCACGCCGCCGTCCTCCCAAGATTTCACCAGCACGCTGCGGTCCCTACTGGCCCGCGAGCTCACGGAGCACGATCCGGACACAGAACGCATCCGTGCCCGCATCGCCGCGATGGACCCGTCGGCAGCCCGGCACCTGGCGCCCGCGGCCCGGCCGGTCGATCACCCGGTGATCCCGGCGCCGAGAACGACGCCGCTGGCAGGGACGACGTCCCCGGCAGGAGCACCGCCGCCAACAGGACCAACGCCGTCGACAGGACCAGTAGAACCAGGACCGGCAGGAACCCCACCGCCAGCGGGAGCAGCCGCACGCCCGCGCGCGACCGCGCGCCAGCGCCGCCCTCGCCGGACGCGGCCACGCCTGCTCATCCCCACGGTCGTGGGCACGGCCGCGACCGCCCTGGTCGGCGTCGTCCTGCTGAGCGGCACCCTGTTCACCCCCCGGCCGGACACGGGCACCGTGACGGCCGCGCCGACCCGGATTCCCCGCGCGGCCTCCGCCGATGCCGGAAATGCGCCACCGGCCGACAGCCTCGGCGTCACCCCCGCTCCGAGCAGCGCCGGGCCACCGAGTCCGGCGCCGGGCGACGGGGACCCGGCCGTGCTGAGCCCCGAAGGTCTTCCGTCCCAGGGCGCGGGCACGAGCGCGGCACCGTCCGGCGCGCCGGACGGACCGGCGTCCCAATCTGACCAGGGGACGGGCGGATCGGCGCCGCGGGACACCCGGCCGGGCAGCGGCGACAACGGCGACAACGGCGCCGCTCCCCGCCGCGACGACTCGCGCCACTCCGGCGGCCGGGACGGCTCCGGCTCCGCGGACCGCGGAGCCGGCGAAGCCGACACGCCCCCGGGTCGCGACGGCGCACGGCGTGACTCCGGCGGCTCCGGCGGTTCCGGCGGTGTCAGCGTGTCCACGGCGCCGTTCAGCCACGGCCAGGAAGTGAGCCTGCCGACGGCGGGGTGCCTCGACTGGGTCCTGTTCGGCGCGGACGGCGTCCAGACCCGGGCCGACATCCCGCGGCCCGGGATCGGCACCGCCCGGATCGAGCGCGGCCCCGGCTCTGGCTCGGGCGGATTCGCCAACCGCTTCTCCTGGCGCGGCGGCCGGCCCGTCAGCTCCGGTTCCCGCGACGACGACCGACTGGTCATCGAGGGCTCCGTACGGCTGGACGTGGCCCTGGCCGGCCAGGCGCGGCGCCTCGATCTCTATCTGGGCTCCCCGGACGGCAGCGTGCGCGTCACCGTGGGCGATGGTCGGAACGCCTGGTCGCGCAGCGTGGCACTAAGTGCCCGGCAGCGGGGGGACGCCGACGGGGTGCTCTCCGTGTGGCTTCCCCGCGGTCAGGGCTCGATCGCCGTCACCGTGGCGGCCGGTTCGGGCGTCGGGCTGCTCACGCTCGCGGCGGGAGTCCTCTACTGAGGACTGCCTCGGCACGGGTTCCGAACCGCTTCAGCCACGCCACACAGTAGCCAACCAAAGAACATGACAGACACCAGGCAAACACCGAGGCCCATCAAAGGACTCTTCCCAGACAACAGAAAAAAACATCGCGAAAGATGGCAACCTGGCACACGGTCCGAAGCGACTGGACATATGAACGCACCGCCGTACTCCGCGCCAGGTTGCGGTGGTCGTTCCGGCCCGCCCGATCCCCGCTAACCCCCCCCAGCCGGGCGGGCGGGCCGCACACAGCGCGGAAGCTCGAACACCAGGTACGCCGCTCGGCAAACGAAGTGCCCTCCGCCGAGCGGTACCAGAGCTCCGTCCGGTGGGAGGGTTGCTTTCCGCCCGTCAGGCCCTCCCACCACACTTCCCCATGGTGCCCTCCCCCGCCGGCCGGCCCAGTCAGGCACCTCCCGGTGGCCCTTGGCACGGATCACACTGTGATCCGGGCCAATCGCCCGGTCGGACCAGTCGGAGCGGCCCCGGCAGGAGGCGTCCGCCACGTCCGGATCGTCTGTTGTACCCGCCGGCCCAACCCGGCGGGTAGCGTCGGTCCCGTGCGCAGGATCCTGCTCTCCCCGTGGTGGCTCGCCCGTCACGCGCTCGCGCTCGCACTGATCGCGTTCTTCCTCCGGATGGGCGTCTGGCAGTGGACGAAGGGCGAATCCGATCACGGCAGCATGCAGAACCTCTTCTACGGCGTCGAATGGCCGATGTTCGCCGCGTTCGTCGCCTACTGGTGGTATCGCATGATCTCCGAGGATCTCCGCCCACGCGACCCCGACGATCCGGGACCCCAGTGGGGCAAGGCCGGGCGCATCGCGCCCGAGGCGCCCGCTCCCACGGGCGGCGACCCTCTGAACGGACCAGGCTCACTCGTGGCCGTACCCCGCCAGGGGAAAGCCGGAACCGTGGCGGTGACGCCCGCGCCGGCCCGGCTCGGCCGTCCGACGGCTGGTGATCCGCTGGCCGGTGATCCGCTGGCCGAGGTGGAGACCGACGAGGACCGCGAGCTCGCCGCCTACAACCGCTATCTCGCGTCGCTGTACGAACGCGACGCCGCTGGCTCCGACAACGACACCAAGGGAGACCGCCGGTGACGGCATCCTCCGACCCCGTGACGTCACGGTCGGCCGCCCCGGCGTCCGGTCGGCCGGCAACACCCGGTGGGGGGCGTTCCGCGCCCGCCGCGGTCAGGTCCGCGCTCCTGCGCTACCGGATCATCGCCTATGTGGTCGGCGTCGTCCTGATCGCGCTGGTCGTGGTCGGAATGCCGCTGAAGTACCTGGCGGACGAGCCGTCCGTCGTGGCGGCCATCGGGCCGATCCACGGCGTGCTCTACATGGTCTACCTGGCGGCGACGCTCGATCTGGCGAGCCGGATCCGCCTCCCGGCCAGCCGGACCGTCCTGGTCATGCTCGCGGGCACGATCCCCTTCCTGTCCTTCGTCGCGGAGCGGAAGATCGCCGGGCTCGTCCGCGCCGGGCTCGCCGGCGCTGCCGGCACCGGCCGGGCGCCCGTCTAGGCACCGCGCCCACCCCGCCGCTGCCGGCAGCGGACCAGGTCGTCAGGTCGCCGGGACGTCGGCCTCGCTCCCCCGCGGCTCGGGGAGGTCCACGAACGGCGGGCGCCGGATCCTGGTCGCGACGGTGACGGGAAGGGTCTCCCCGGCCGCGAGTCGGCGCGGCCGGGCGAGCCCGAACGGCCGCGCCGCGAGGACCTGAGCCCGCTCCATCCCGAACGCGAAGTACCGCCCGTCGGACCAGACCACAAGCTCCTCCGCACGCCGGCCACCGCGGCTCACGATCATCCGCCGGCGGCCCGGCTCCCAGACGATCGCCAGCAGATGCTCCCCCAGCGTCTCCAGCGCGCGCTGGCCAGCCGCCCGGTACGCGTGCATCAGCGCGGACGCGACTCCCGTGCCGTGATCTCCGTCAGCCGCCCGGTCCCGCTCCCCGCGCGATCCCAGATCACCGAGCTCATCGTCAACAGCCCCGCCGGCATCACCCAGATCACCTGGGTTCCTCCGTTTTCCGAGGTGGACGGCGTCTCCGTCCGGTTTCCCCCCGCGCAGCGAGCGCAGCGGCACCGGCCGCCATGATCTCCCCGGCCGTAGCACGGTCACCGACCCCACGCCGGGGACGACCCACCCGTCCGCGGCATGCTCCGCGATCACGATGACCAGCCCGGACGGCCCCACAAGCACGGACGGCATCGGGCCGGCGGCGCTGTCAGCGGCCGTCACCACCCCGAACGGACCATCCAGGTGCACGCGACGCGCGGCGGGCAGACCGATCGAGGAAGCCGCGAGCATCCCGGTCAGCGCCGAGCGACGGACATCCGCGCCGTCCAGCCGCAGCAGCCCGCACACGGTCATGCCGTCCTCCCGCCCCGCGCACGCCCTAGCGGAACGCCCAACCGCGCTCCCGCGCCGGAACGTAGCAGCTCGAGGACCCGCCGACCGGGCCGTTGCGCCCGATGGCCGGCTCGTCCGCGCCAGGTTGCCCCGCGGGACCCGTCAGCCGGTCGGTGTCAGGCGACGTTCCACTCGTCGCGGGCGGCGTCCGCGGGGACATCGGGCCCGGCCTCCGCGCCCTCTGCTGGACGTCGGCGCTGGTCCGGGATCCGCTTCGGCTTACGCGGGGCGATCTCGGGCGCGGCCGGGCACTCGACGAGATGATCGTCGAACCCGACCGCCGACGGCCAGATCTGATGACACGCCCGGCAGTGTGCTGCCTCAAGATCGGACCAGTGCTCGGCGCAGCCGCCACAGCTCATCGCGGTGGGGAAGTCGCGCAGGCGCGCGGGCTGACGGGAGGACTCGACCGGCATGGGCAGCGCCTGCTGGGCGGACGGGCCCGGACGGATCGGCAACGTCACCGAAACGGCACGTGGGGCGGTGTTCGGCGCGAGCGGGGCCGGGATCGCGCGCCGACCAGTAGAGCGGCGGGGAGGCACCGGGCCATCCTGTCGTACACCGGCACAAGCGTCACGCAACCGGGCGTCGACTCTTCAGAGTTCTTGTTCGTACGGCCCGCTTTTGGCCCTTCCAGGCGGCCACGCAGGCCCGCTACCTGGGCTCCCGCGCGAAGGACCGCACGATCGCGCCGCAGACCCACCTGCGGGGCGCGTCCACCTCCCGGGGGGACCTGGCCTGATCGGGTGAGGCCGGACGATCACTTCACCGGTCCGTTCGGATGGGTGGTGGGCACCGGATCCCCCCGGACTGGTGCCCACCACCTACCGCACGCCGCCCCCGTGCCGGCGTGCGCCCAGGCCGCGGGTGTGATTGGACGTTGGCCCCCCGACCAAAGCGCCCTACCCCCGTCACCCGCTTGCCATCACCGAGTCTGCCGCCACCCCCCGATGCCGTCACGACCCCCGGG
>NZ_UBIZ01000055.1:0-789 GCF_900465275.1 Parafrankia sp. Ea1.12
TGTCCAACGCGGCCACGGAGGGCGTCAACCGGCTCGTCAAGCTCGTCTACCGGACCGCGTTCGGCCTGCGCAACGTCACCAACCAGCAGCTCCGCGCCCGCTACTTCGCCTCCCGCGCGACCCGCCCGACCTGGCTACACACCGTCAACCACCCCGCCGCAGGCGGCGTGATCAGCTGACTACAGATTCCGGCCAACTGGGAAGGGACTGTCCAGCTAACGGTGTAACGGTTGATGTTGGTGCTACTGGGAGCCCACTGCTGTGAGCTGGTCTACTTGCGGCCGGCGGACAGGCGTCCGTCGAAGGCGAGGTCGAAGGCGTTGAGGGGTGCCTTCCAGCGGTTCGTCCACTTGGCGCGGCCGTGTCCGGTGGGGTCGAGGCTGGTCAGGGTGAGGTAGAGGTGCTTGAGGGCGGCCTGCTCGGACGGGAAGTGGCCGCGGGCCTTCACGGAGCGGCGGAACCGGGCGTTCAGGCTCTCGATGGCGTTCGTGGTGCAGATGACGGTGCGGATCTCGGCGTCGAAGCGCAGGAACGGGACGAACTCGGACCAGGCGTTCTCCCAGAGCCGGATGATCGCGGGGTACTTCTTCTCCCAGACGGCGGCGAAGTCGCTGAACCGGTCGAGCGCGGCGGCCTCGGTGGGGGCGGTGTAGACGGGCTTGAGTGGGCGTTCTGTACGCTTTTGCCGGGCCTCAGCTTGAGTTGATCTTTTGGGTGTGGGGCTGATCGTCTTGCGGTCGGCGGCTGGTGCGTTCTGCTGGAAGACATGGCAGAACGCAAGCCCTACCC
>NZ_UBIZ01000005.1:0-231 GCF_900465275.1 Parafrankia sp. Ea1.12
TGTGGGTGCCCGAAACTCGTCCGTAGGATCTGACCAGGGCTTCTGTCTCAGCCGGTGATCGATAGGCCTTCCGTCGAAGGCGATCGGACACCTGTACCTCTGCCTGTCGTCCAGCCGTGCTCTGCCGGCCATCAGGTGCTGTTGACCGGGACAACCACCGTGTGGATGATTCTGGCCATGGCGGTTCGGCTGATCTACCTCGTCTTCTGTCGGCTGGTGGGCTGGCCACCC
>NZ_UBIZ01000628.1:0-30489 GCF_900465275.1 Parafrankia sp. Ea1.12
AGGACGCCGTCTCGAACGCGAAGGCCGCGGTCGAGGAGGGCATCGTCGCCGGCGGTGGCGTCGCGCTCCTGCAGGCCGCGACCAGCGCCTTCGAGAAGCTCGACCTCTCCGGCGACGAGGCCACCGGCGCCCTGATCGTCGAGCGCGCGCTCGCCGCACCGCTGCATCAGATCGCATCCAACGCCGGTCTCGAGGGCGGCGTGGTGGTCGAGAAGGTCCGCGGTCTCCCGACCGGGCACGGCCTGAACGCCGCCACCGGCGAGTACGTCGACATGATCGCCGCCGGGATCATCGACCCGGTGAAGGTCACCCGCTCGGCGCTGCAGAACGCCGCGTCCATCACCGGCCTCTTCCTCACCATCGAGGTCGTGGTGGCGAACAGCCTGGCGGACGCGGCGGCGTCCGCGTCCGCGGATGCCGCCGCCTTCGGCGACATGGGTATGTAACCGCGGCACCGGCTCGTCGGCGGACCGGCCTGCACGGTCGGCCCGCCGACGCCACTGTCCACCACTCGTCCCACCACTCGTCGACGCTGTGCGCACCGCGGCAGCCGCGTTCGAGAGCTCCCGCTTGGGAACTTGGGAATACGCCGCGGGCAGATGGCCTCACCGAAGAGGTTGTCCGCCCATCGCGGACGAAAATGGGCAGGGGGGAACATCAACTCCCCGCCGCTTTCAACTTATAGCACGCGGGGGGGCTTGCGTCAAGACCCAGGCTGTGCCGCAGAATAGCCAGCCGAGGCCAGATGCCGAGCAGAATCCAGCCGCGCCCGTGAGCGCCAGAATTTGGATCTGAGGTCGCGAGCCTCAGGTCGGAGCCGAGACGTGAACCCCCTGACCACCAGCGCGTTCGACCTTCCCGACCGCCTCGCCGCCAAGGCCGACCCGACGCTGGTCGCCGGCGACGAGCAGCACTTCACGGCCATCGCGGAGAGCCTCGAACAGTCGATCGCAGAGCTGTCCGACCGCCTCGACACCGCGCGCAGGGCGCCCGGCGGCATCGGCCAGGAGGCGATGGACCGGGACCTGGAGATCCACCGGCTGACCGCCCGCCTGCGCGCCCTGCGCCGCTTCGGTCTGGACCTGTGCCTCGGGTACATCATCCGGGTGGACAACCCCGAGCCCGTATACGTCGGACGGCTCGGGCTCACCGACAGCGCGGGCCGTCGCCTGCTGCTCGACTGGCGCTCGCCCGCCGCCGAGCCGTTCTTCGGAGCGACCCACGCCAACCCGATGGGCCTGGCGAGCCGCCGCAGGTACCGCTGGACCCGCGGCCGGATCAGCGACTACTGGGACGAGGTGTTCACCCCGGACGGGTTCGAGGGGCACGCCGCGCTCGACGACCAGTCCGCGTTCATCGCCAGCCTGGGCGGCAACCGCTCCGCCCGGATGCGGGACGTGCTCGGCACCATCCAGGCCGACCAGGACGCCATCATCCGCGCGGGATCCGACGGCGCCCTCGTCGTCGACGGCGGTCCGGGCACGGGAAAAACCGTCGTCGCGCTGCACCGCTCCGCCTACCTGCTCTACGCCGACCCTCGCCTCGGTCACCGCCGCGGCGGGGTGCTGTTCGTCGGTCCGCACCAGCCCTACCTGGCCTACGTGGCCGACGTCCTCCCCAGCCTCGGCGAGGAGGGAGTGCAGACCTGCAACCTGCGGGACCTCGTCGCCGAGGGAGCCACCGCGACGATCGAGACCGACCCGGACGTGGCCCGCCTGAAATCGTCCGCGAACCTGGTGAAGGCGATCGAGACGGCCGTCAGGTTCTACGAGGAACCGCCCACCAGGGGAATGACGCTCACGACCCACTGGGCGGACGTCTGGCTGAGCGCCGACGACTGGGCCGAGGCGTTCGAGGCACCGGACCCCGGCACCCCGCACAACGAGGCACGTGACCAGATCTGGCAGGAGCTGGTCACGATCCTGATGGACAAGCACGACGACGACATCTCGGCGCACCTGCTCCGGAGGTCGCTGCTGCAGAACAGGGCGCTGCTCACGACCTTCAACCGCACGTGGCCGCTGATCGAAGCGGCCGACCTCGTCGGAGACCTGTGGTCGGTACCCGCCTACCTGCGCAAATGCGCTCCCTGGCTCAGCCCCGACGAGGTCCGGCTCCTGCAGCGCGCGGACACCCAGGCCTGGACGGTGTCCGACCTGCCGATCCTGGACGCGGCCCGGCAGCGGCTCGGCGACCCGGAGGCGTCCCGGCGCAGGCGTCGGCAGGACGCCGCCGTCGCCGCCGAACGCGAACACATGACCAAGGTCGTCGACAACCTGCTCGAGGCCGACGACGACGGTGAGGGCCTCGTGACGATGCTGCGCGGGCAGGACCTGCGCGACGTCCTGGTCGACGAGTCCGCGCTGCCCACCACCGACCCGGACCTGCTCGCCGGCCCGTTCGCGCACGTCGTCGTGGACGAGGCCCAGGAGCTGACCGACGCGGAGTGGCAGATGCTGCTGCTGCGCTGTCCGTCCCGCAGCTTCACCGTCGTCGGGGACCGCGCCCAGGCCCGCCACGGCTTCACCGAGTCGTGGCGGGAACGGCTCGCGCGGGTCGGGTTCGACCGGATCAGGCAGGCGTCCCTCAGCATCAACTACCGGACGCCGGAAGAGGTCATGGCCGAAGCCGAGCCGGTCATCCGCACCGTGCTCCCGGACGCCAACGTGCCGACCTCCATCCGCGGCAGCGGCATCCCCGTCCGGCACGGATCCACCTCGGAGCTGGATTCGGTCCTCGACTCGTGGCTCGCCGCGCACGCCGACGGGATCGCCTGCGTCATCGGCGATCCCACGTTCCGGCCGACGTCGCGCGTCCGGTCGCTGACCCCGGAGCTGTCGAAGGGGCTCGAGTTCGACCTGGTCATCCTCGTCGACCCGGAGGCCTTCGGCACCGGCATCGAAGGAGCCGTCGACCGCTACGTCGCGATGACCCGCGCGACCCGGCAACTCGTCATCCTCACGAGCCCCTGACGTCGGCGGGCCTGATCGGTGTGGGATCAGCGAGCCCGGCCGAAGGTTCGGGTGGTGGCGAGGACGGCGAGGCGGTTGTCGGCGCCGGTGTCACGCACCTCGACCCGGCCGAGGCCGTCGCGGACCAGCGCGGTGGCGACGACCGGGCCGACCCGGGCCGGGCGCAGGTAGCGGATCCCCAGGGAGGCGAGCGTCTCGCCCGGGGTGAGGGAGAGCGCCGCCTCCTCGGCGGTCAGGGCGAGCAGCCCACCGTTGATGGTGTTCGACGCGTTGATCGCGTCCTCGGCGCGGGGCAGCGTGGCCACGCCCGGCGCGAGGATCTCGCAGCGGGCCCGCTCGGCCAGCGGCCTGCTCAGCCGTCGGCCCGGGCTCCGGCGCGGCCGGGTCTTCAGGTCCGCCAGATCAGGTGCCATGACCAGGGCGGGGTTCGGGGCGGCCATGAACGAGGTGACGGCGAATCCGATCCGGTCACCGCCACTGCCGGTGAACTCGACCTCCACGACGCCGACCGACCGGCCGGCCTTGACCAGCCGGGCGGCCACATCGATCGTCTCGGACTCGCGCGGCGGGGCGAAGACCTGGACGTCCAGGTCGAGCGTGACGGGGACGCGGGGGGCGAACCGGTCCATGACCGTGTAGCCGGCCACGGTGTCGGCCCAGATCGCCAGGATCGACGTGCGCACGCTCCGCGTCCCGGGGGCGAACAGCTCCGGGACGACCGGTGCCGACCCGTGCCACTCGTCGCCGACCAGGTCGAGGCCGAAGCCGAGCTCGAGCAGGATGTGGTCGTCGGTGTGCGTGACGTACTGGACTTCATCGGTGGTGGTCATCGCTGCCGCCCCCCGGGCATGACGTGGCTTGCCTCGCCGGGACGACGCGGGTCCGCACCTCGGCTGGAGCCGCTTCGGCTGAGCACTGGTCTCCGATCCGCTCCTCGGCGCACAGCGCGAGCAGGCGTCCGGCCGGCCGCCGAGGAACTCCCTGATCCAACAATATTGACGTCGAAATCAAGGCACGTGGCCGGCGGTGTGGCGCACAACCCACGTCGTACGCCGCGCTCGCTGTCCCGCCGGGGTCCCGGGGCCCCAGCGATGGCGGCCGCCGTCGTCACCGGGCGAGAAGGTCACGGATCACCCGGGCGATCTCGTCGGGGGCCTCCTCCGCCATGAAGTGGCCGGCGCGGGTGAGGCGGTGGTCGAGGTCGGGTGCCCAGGCCCGCCAGAGCGCCTCGGCGTCGAAGCCGAGCTGGGCGCCCCAGTCCTGCTGCACCACGGAGACGGGCATCGCGAACTGCGAGCCGGCGTCGAGGTCGGCCTGGTCGTGCGTCAGGTCGACGCCGGCGGACGCGCGGTAGTCGGCGACGATCGACGGCACCGCCGCGGCGCTCGCTCGCAGGTATTCGGCGCGGACGTCCGCCGGGATCGCCGCCGGATCGTTCGCCCAGGCGTCGAGGAAGAAGCCGAAGAACGCGTCCGCACTGTTGATGATCATCCTCTCGGGCAGGCCATCTGGCTGCGCCATGAGATAGAGGTGGAAGCCGACCGCACCGGACACCCCGTGCAACACGTTCCACATGTCGAGGGTCGGTACGACGTCCAGGATGCCGAGGTGCGTGATCGTCTCGGGATGATCGAGCCCGGCTCGGAACGCGACGAGGGCTCCGCGGTCGTGGCCGACCAGCGCCAGGCGTTCGTGGCCGAGCGCCGCGGCAAGCGCCACGACGTCCGCCGCCATGGTCCGCTTCGCGTACACGTCGGGGCCCGTGGCGGGCGGCTTGTCACTTGCTCCGTATCCGCGAAGGTCAGGGCAGATGACCGTGTGCCGGGCGGTGAGGCGCTCGGCGACCTGGCGCCACATGAGGTGGGTCTGGGGGAAGCCGTGCAGCAGCACGACCGGGCTGCCCGTGCCGCCGATCGCCGTCGAGAGCATGGCACCGTCCGCACCGGGCAGGCGGGTGTAGTCGAAGCCGGGGATGGTGAGGGGCATGACGCGCGTCCTTCCGAAGCGGTTGCCGTACCGGGCGAGCCCAGGCTGCGCGGCGCCGGTCAGCGGCGAATCAGCGCGCGACGCCGTGGGCGCGGCGCGGCCGTGAGGATGGGGACATGCGGATCGAGGTGTTGGGCTCGGTGAGGGCACGTCGCGAGGACGGGACCGAGATCGGCCTGCGTGGCCCCCGGCACCGTGAGGTCCTTGCCCGCCTCGTCGCCGCCGACGGACGGAT
This sequence comes from Parafrankia sp. Ea1.12, assembly GCF_900465275.1. Lineage (NCBI taxonomy): Bacteria > Bacillati > Actinomycetota > Actinomycetes > Frankiales > Frankiaceae > Parafrankia > Parafrankia sp. Ea1.12. The sequence continues at coordinate 5,194 of NZ_UBIZ01000628.1, forward strand.
GGTCGCCACCGACACCCTCGTCGCCGACCTGTGGCCCGACCCGCCGGCCGGCGCCGTCGGCGCCCTCCGCACGTTCGTCGCCGCCCTGCGCCGCGCCCTCGAGCCCGAACGCCCGCCCCGGACGCCACCTCGCGTACTGGTGACAGAGGGGCCCGGTTACGCGCTGCGCCTGCCACGGGCGGACGTCGACGCCCACCGCTTCGAGGACGCGCTCGCCGCCGCCCGCCGCTCGTCCGACGCGCTCGCGCCGCTCGGCGTGGCGCTCGCCGCGTGGCGCGGACCGGCCTACGCCGACCTGCCCGACGCCGGGTGGGTGCGCGGCGAGCGCCGCCGGCTCGAGGAGCTGCGGCTGCAGGGCGTGGAGCTGCGGGCGGGCATCCTGCTCGATCGCGGCCACGGGGCCGATCTCGTCGCCGAGCTCGACGCGCACGTCACCGAACATCCGTGGCGCGAGCCGGCGTGGGGACTGCTCGCCCGCGCCCTCTACCGCGCCGGGCACCAGGCCGACGCGCTCGCCACGCTCCGGCGCGCCCGCGCGATGCTCGTCGACCAGCTCGGGCTCGACCCGAGCCGCGCACTGGGCCGGCTTGAAGCGGACATGCTCACCCAGTCGCCCACCCTCGAACCGCGGGGCTCCGAACAGCCGGCCACCACCACCCGCCTCGGTCCGCGCACGACCGTGAACATCGCCCGCGCCCTGGCCCTCGCAGGCGGCGACGCGCTCGTGTCCTCCCGGCGCGACCGGCTCGCCGCCGCGCTCGCCGCGGAACGAACGGGCAACATGACGCTGACCGCCCGCGTCATCGGTGCCTATGACGTGCCCGCGATCTGGAACCGTGCCGATGACCCGGTACAGGCCCGCGCCGTCGTCGCCGCGGCCGAACGCACGCTCGCCACGCTCGGCCCCGCCGCGCCCGCCGACCTGCGGGCCCGGCTCCTCGCCACGATCGCCGTCGAGAGCCGCGCCGAGGACGCCGCCGGGCCGGCACGGGAGGCTGAGGCGTTGGCACGGTCTCTCGGTGATCCCGCCCTGCTCGCCTTCGCGCTCAACGGCGTCTTTCTGCAGTCCTTCTCCCGGCCGGGACTCGCGCAGCGGCGCGACGACATCGGAGCGGAACTCGTCGCGGTGTCCACCCGGCACGGGCTGCCCACCTTCGCGATTCTCGGCCATCTCGTACGCCTGCAGTCGGCGTCGGCCCGCGGTGATCTCGACGCTGGCTCCCAGCACGCGGCCGCGGCCGAGCGGCTCGCCGCCGAGCACGAGTCGCCGCTCGTGCCGGTGCTCACCGGGTGGTTCCGGGCGCTCGTCATCGCGGCCCGCAGCGCCGCGCCCGGCGGGCCGTCCGCCGCCGCGGCCGCGGCCGCCTACCGCGCCGCCGACACCGCGCTCGAACAGGCCGGAATGCCGGGCCTGCACCGCGGCCTGCTACCGCTCGCCCTGCTCGGGCTCCGTCTGCTGCACGACCGCCCCGCCCCGATCGACCCGCGGCTGGACTGGGGCCCGTACACGCCGTGGGCGGCACCGCTCGTGCTCCTCGCGCAGGACCGTCGGGAACAGGCGCGAGCCGCCCTCGCCGCGACGCCCGAACCGCCGCACGACCACCTCCAGGAGGCGCTCTGGTGCCTCACCGCCCACGCCGCCGCCCAGCTCGGCGAGCATGCGATCGCCGGGCGGGCCGCGGCGGCCCTGCGGCCCGCCCGCACCGAACACGCCGGCGCCGCCAGCGGCATGCTCACGCTCGGCCCGGTGGCGCGCTACCGCGGCTAGGCGCCGGCGGTCGCGGCGGGGACAGTGGTGTTACTCAGACCGGCAGGCCGGACCTTCCATGCCCCACCGGGCCGATATGGGCACACTTACTTCTACTTCAGAGCAGATTATGGAGCTAATATGTCCATTCTTAATCCTCGATAGCTGGGAACGCTGGGGGTCGCGATCAGTCTGGGTACGTCCTCGGGTCGGGCAAGGCCGAAAAATGACGGGTTCACCGGTCTGGCTCGACCAGCGCTCCGAGCTGAGGTGATCCGTTGGAGCGCCGGCGAGCTCGTCCTGCCGACAGTGCCCGCGCCGGGCGCCGACAGCCGGGACGCCGCCATCTGTCCGGCATGTGACCAGGGCTGGAACCGCACGACCCGGCGCTGGCCGCGATGAGTTCAGGGCAAGGACGAGGGATGCTGGCCGCGGAGTCGCCTTATGTGGGAAGCAGCACGCTGAACGAGCCCTCGCTGTTTATCTCGTACGCGCATGCGGACGCCATGTACGTCGAACGGCTCGCGCGGTGCCTGGACGGCTTCGGCCTGCCCGTCTGGTACGACGACGGCCTGGGGTGGGGCACTCGATTCACCCAGGAGATCCGGCTACGGATCAGGAACGCCCTCGCGGTCATCGTCGTGATGTCCCCCGCGGCGGAGAAGTCGGAGTGGGTCGAACGGGAGATCCTGGAAGGGCAGCGGCACGACCGGGAGTTCTTCCCGATCCTGATCGAGGGAAGCCGACTGTTCCTGCTCGCGACTCGGCACTACTTCGACGCCCAGGACGGCTCGTTGCCAGGCGAGCGGGAGATCGCGCAGTTGCAGGCGGTCTGCAGGAGCACGGGCACCGCCGGCGGAGACACCCCGACGCTCCTGCTGCGGCCGCCGCACCAACGGGCGTCGACGGTGCACCTCTCCAGGGAAAGATCGTTGGAGAAGCTCGGCTCGCTCTTCCAGGAGGGAGAGCTGGAGCATGCGGACATCCTGACATCGTCGCTGCTGCTCGAGTCGGTGCAGCGGCTGGAGGCCGGCTGGATGCGGCGCCGGGCTGACGGCGAACGACTGCCCATCGACCTGCTGGCCCGGATCGACTCACTGTGGGAGGACGCCTCCGAGGGAAAGCAGGGGTTTCGCGCCCAGATGGCCCGTCACATGGGCCTGCGCGTCGACACCGAGCGGGATTTCGTCCAGCTGGCACAGGCGCTGGGGTGGACGAGCGGCCGCGGAGACACGAATCCACGCTATGGAGCCTTCGTCGGGGCCGCCGGCCGCGGAAACGGATTCTTCCCGACTCTGCGTAATCCGCAGATGGAGCGATATCAGAGCTGGCATGACCAGTGGGTGCAGACAGTCATGGCTGTGCATTTACGGCTACTGAAAGGCGGGGGATGATCGTGCCCTGGTACGGGTGGCTGCTGCTGGTCATTTTTCTCGGCGGTGGGGGGTATCTTCTCTTCATCGGGCTGATAAAGGTACCGCCGGGCCAGGTGGGAGTCGTTCGGGTACGGTTCGCCCCGAGCCACCCGGACGACGCACGCCGGCGGGTGAAGGTGCATGGCTCGCCAGGGGTGCAGGCCGAGCTGCTGAAGGCCGACTGGCTCTACTTCCGGCCGCCGGTGCTGTACCAGATCAGCTATCGGGAAAGGACCAGGGTCCCGCCGGGAACGATCGGCGTGGTCGTGGCGAGGGACGGGGAGACGGCTCCGGTGCACGAGGCGCTTTCGAGGCACGTCGAATGCGACTCCTTTCAGGACGGGCGCGCCTTCCTCCGCAACGGGGGCCAGAAGGGAAGACAGCCCGCGGTGCTGCCGGTCGGCGAGTACGACATCAACCCGGAGCTCTTCGACGTCGTGACGGTGGAGACGATCGGGTCTGGCCGGTACGGCCTCACCGAGAACGACCTGAGAGAGATCGACGTTCAGGTCGGAACCGCCGGAGTCGTGATCGTCCGCGTCGGACAGATGTACGACGACAGCAACGCCGCGGTCGCGCCGCGGGTACCCGGCCATCGCAGTTTCCAGTACCCCTGGGCTTTCCTCGAGAACGGTGGTTGCCAGGGGGTACAGGAGGAGACGCTCCCCGGCGGCGGGAGCTATCAGATCAATCCGTGGTTCGCCCGCGTGGTCCTCATCCCCACCCGGGTCCTCGTCCTGGAGTGGAGCAGGAAGCGGCAGGAGGAGAGCCGCTTCGACTCGGCGCTCGACCAGATCGTGGTCAACGTCGGAGGATTCCCGATCCGGTTCGACATGCAGCAGACCATCCAGATTCCGGCCAGAGCGGCGCCGCGGCTGGTGAGCCAGTTCGGCGAGCAGGAGAAACATCCGGTCGAGCCGGACGACGACGTGACGAGACCCGCCCCGGTGCGCCGGTTCGTCGAGCGTGTGCTGGGGACGACGGCCGAGGGATATTTTCTGAGTACGGCCAGCGAGTACAAGGTGCTCGACTTCCTGAACAGTCACAACGAGGTTCGGCTGGAGGTCGAGCAGAAAGTCCGCCAGGCGCTTGACGAATGGGATATCGAGGCGGTCCGCACCACCCTCGGCGAGTTCGAACCACCCGCGAACCTTGACGAGATCCGCCGGGCGATCGCCAGCGAGCGGGAGCACGCACGTATCCACCGGCACGAGCTGGAGAACGCGAGAATCAAGGCGGAGATCGTCCGGGTCCAGGCGGAGAGCGAAGCGGTCGCCAAAGGAATCCGGAGCACAGCGGAGGCGGAGCACATCCAGAAGCTGGCGGCGGCGGAGCTCGAGGCGAGGATCCAGCTTCTGGGCCAGGATGTCGTGGCGATGGAGCTCCTCCTGGCACAGCTCTCGAAAATGAACGTGCCGACCTATGTCGGCGGCGACGCGACCGCGCTGCTACAGCACATGCCCCTGGAAGCCGCACGCGAAATGATCAACAATGCGATCGCCCGCGTCCAGCAGAAGGAGGTGGCTGGCGCGCCGCCGCGTCCCGGCCCACCCGACGACGGCACCGCCAGCGAACTGACAGCCGGTACCGGTCCGATCTGAGGCTCCCCGGCTGATGAATCAGGCCGTGCGCCCGCATCATCCGCGGCGCGCTTTTACTCGTCGGGCGGGTAGTCGGTGGAGGCGGCGAGGTCACGCTGACGTTCAGGTTCGCCGCGACGCGCCCCCTCACCTGCGGGTCGCATCCGCCGAGGGCGACCAGGATCGCGAAGGTGAGCAGCTCACGGGTGGGGATGTCGACGCCGCCGCGGGTGTACACGCTGGCCGCCTACGCCGCCCACGTCAGGTGCCGTACCCGCTGCCAGGCAGGACCTGCCAGTGCCTGTATCGGCGGAGCCCGCGAGCCCGGATCGTCCCGAGCCTGGTTCGTCCCGAATCCGGCTCGGAGGGGGCTCCTACAGGTTGGGCCGGCGGATGGCGCCGTCGAGCGCCTGGCCCAGCAGGCGGGCGAGGGTGGCCCGTTCCTCCCGGCTGAGGCCGGCGAGGATCTCGTCCTCGACGCTCTCCTGAGCCTGCTCGGCCCGTTCGAGCGCCTCGCGGCCGGTCTCGGTCATCGTGACGAGATGGCGGCGGCGGTCCGCCGGGTCGCGGCGCCGCTCGGCCAGGCCGGCGGCTTCCAGGTCGTTGAGCAGCAGGACGCAGTAGTTGGCGTCGATGCACAGGCCTTCGGTCAGGGCCTGCTGGGTGGTGCGCGCGTGATCGCGCAGGTAGGCCAGGGCCGCCATGTCCTTGAGGCTGATCCCGAGCAGGTCGGGCGTGCTGGCCCGGTGGACGAGCCGCGACAGGCGGGTCAGCAGCACGATCGGCCCCGTGGTTGAGGTGGCTTCCGGCATCGAACTATAGTAGCGGCATCGACATCATCACTGATCCGTGATGATTAACCTGACGTGATTATCGATGCCCGATGACCAACCACGCTCCGACTCCCCCGGAGAAGATCCCCTCGATGACCGACGCAGTCGATGTCTGACCCCACGCTGGCCGCAGTTACCGGCGGAGCCGACCGGCGCCGGTGGATCGCCCTCGTGGTCGTGTGCCTGGCCATGCTGATGAACGCGCTCGACTCGTCGATCGTCAACGTGGCGTTGCCGTCGATCCAGGGCGACCTGCACTTCAGCCAGTCCAACCTCACCTGGGTCGTCGACGCCTACCTGATCGCCTTCGGCAGTTTCCTGCTGCTCGCCGGGCGCCTCGGCGACCTGGTCGGCCGCAAGCGGGTGTTCCTCACCGGGGTCGCGCTGTTCACCGCCGCCTCGGCGCTGTGCGCCGTCTCCCCCAACCAGGGCACGCTGATCGTGGCCCGCTTCGCCCAGGGGCTCGGCGGCGCCGTCTCCTCGTCGGTGATCATCGCGATCATCGTCACCGAGTTCCCGAACGCGACGGAGCGGGCCCGGGCGATGAGCGCCTACATGCTCGTCGCCGTCGGGGGCGGGTCACTGGGGCTCGTGGCCGGCGGAGTGCTCACCCAGGCCGTGAGCTGGCACTGGATCTTCCTCATCAACGTCCCGATCGGGGTCGCGACCTTCGCCCTCGGGGTCGTCCTGATCGAGGAGAACGTCGGTCTCGGAGTGGGCCGAGGAGTGGACGTCACCGGTTCCCTGCTGGTCACCGCGGCGCTGCTGCTCGGCATCTACGCGATCGTCACGGCGGCCACCCACGGCTGGGCCTCGGCCCAGACACTCGGGTACGGGGCCGTCGGGGTTGTGCTCCTGGCCGCGTTCTTCCTGGTCGAGGCCCGGCGGAGCAATCCGATCATGCCGTTGCGGATCCTGCGGGTGCGCAGCCTGGTCGGCTCCAGTGTGGTGCGCGGATGCCTGTTCATCGCGATGTACGCCGTCTTCTTCTTCGGCGCGCTCTACCTCGAGCAGGTCCGCGGCTACAGTCCGCTGCGCACCGGGCTCGCGTTCCTGCCGATGTCCCTCGTCATCGCGGCCCTGTCGATGGGCATCGTCAGCCGGCTGCTCATCCGCTTCGGAGCGATGAACGTGCTCGTCCCCGGACTGGTCGCGGTGATCGTCGGCCTGTTCCTGCTGACCCGGGTGGACGAGCACACCAGCTACGCCGCCGGCCTGCTCCCGGGGCTGCTGATCCTCGGTCTCGGCATGGGCGTCGCGATGGTCCCGCTGCTGTCGATCGCCATGGCGGACGTCCCCCCGGCCGACGCCGGGCTGGCCTCGGGAATCGTCAACGTCTCGCTCTGGCTCAGCTCCTCGGTCGGCCTCGCCGTCCTCTCCAGCCTCGCCGCCAGCCGCACGAAAACCCTCACCGCCCCTGGGCACTCCGCCGTCGCCGCCCTGGTCAGCGGCTATCACCTGGCCTTCCTGATCGGTACCGGCTGCGCCCTGCTCGGGCTCGTCACGACGCTCGTCGTCCTGCGCGCTCCGGCCCGGGCGGCGTTCGCGGCGACGCGGGCGGCAGCGGCGGCGACAGCCGAATCCGCGAAGCTGCCCACCCCCCGAGAGCGTCCTGAGCCCCGGGTGGAGGCGGTCCCCCACGAGTCCTGAGCCGCACGACCACCCCGGCCGACGTGGCCACCGGCGAGCACGCCGCCAGGGTGCCCGCCTACTCGGCGACAGCGCGCCGACGTCCGCCGGTGGATTCGCGGGCCAGCAGCCGCCGGGTGATGGCTTCCAGGCGGGACGCCGCCGAACCGCTGAACGACGGGCCGTCCACGCTGATGCGGCGTCCTTCGACAAAGGCGCTCAGTGGGTCGGGGGCGGCGCGTCAAGGAGAGGCGGAGATCAACCAGTTTCCCGATCTGCTCGACATCATCCAGGGACGTGCGGCGAATCCGGTCACCGAGGCGCTCGCCGACCGGTTGACCCGGCTGACGCTGGCGGGGAAGCTGCGGGTCGGCGACCCGTCCGCTTCCCGGCCGCCGCACCGAGGCGATAGTGCATCCGTGCCAGAACTAGCCGAAGGCCCGCACCGCGTTGTACATCAGCAGGGCTGCGCGCTCGCAGGGCATCATGACACCGAGCCAGTTCACCTGCGGCTGGCCGGCCGTCACGCAGGTCGCCCGCAGGTCGACGAGGAACTGGTTGTCGATCGCCAGCCGCCGCTGCCCGGTGGGGTCGACCGCGGGGCCGTTCAGGAAGTTGCGGTAGCCGAAGTCGTGACGCAGGCAGGGGTCGGCGAACAGGTCGTCCACCTCGGGCGGAGTCGGCCCGCTGCATCCGTCGGTCGTCCACACCAGGATTCCTGACGGACCGGCCGCCCGCGCGTTCCGCACGACGACGAAGTCGGCCAGCGGGAGGCTGTACACGCTCGGCACGTCGACGGCGGGCACCTCCCCGCCGGGCACCCGGTGGACGTCGGTCTCCGTACCGGTGGCGAACACGGCGCCGCCCTGGAAGTAGCTCACGCTGTCCGCACCGACCGCGGGACGCGGGTCGAGCAGCGGATTCCCGAGCGGCCCGGCCGGGCCACCGAGTTGCGCGTAACGGTCGTAGACCGGGCCGCACACCTTGAAACCGCCCACAACGTGACAGCCGCCGGATCCGGCACCCGCGGTGGACGCCGCCGCCGCGACGGACTGGCAGCCGGCCGCAAGCAACGCGAGCACGGCGCAGGCGAGCACGGCGCAGGCGAGCGCGGTGCAGGCGAGCGCGGTGGCGGCGGCGGGGCGGCGCCCCAGCCAACGTCGCACGGCAGGGGCCCGACGGTCTGACATGATCTGCTCCTTTTCGACCAGTCGACGGTAGGTCGAAAAGGGCCCCTGGGGCACGATGTGCCACTGTGCGGTAACCGACAGGTCGGCTGGCGTACAGCCGCCCGGACGCCGGCGGGCCGGGCCGGCCACCCCGAACCGCATTCAACCGGGCTATGGAACAGCCTTCAGGGAAGTGTTTCGCCGAAGGCTTTCAACCAACCGGGCGGCGGAATGCCGTACGGGCGTAGCCGGGTCTGGCTGCCGTCGTCGACCAGCACCGCCTGGCCGTCACGCAGCCTGGCCGTCGGCCGTCCGATCAGCGCACTCACACGATCGTCGAAAGAGTCACTGTAGCGGCGGGTGAGTACGATGCCGAACTGGTTCAGAATATCCCGGTGGACGCGGCGCAGCCCATTGCGGTCGATCGTCGCGATGACGAACACGCCTACTTCGGAGCCCTGCTCCAGCAGATGGCTGAGCGGCACACCCACTCCGGCCGCGCCATAGCCTTTCGGGGAGGAGTCGAGCTCACGGCAGCGGTGCAGGCCGTTGAGTATGAGCACCCTGCAGTCGGCGATCGAGGTCATGGTGTACGCGTCGTCCGCATGCCTCTTTCGCACAAGGTCCGCGAGGGACTCGATCCGCTCCAGGCAGTGTGTGGCGCTCCATCGGCGCAGGCCGGGGAGGACAGCTCCCAGCTCGGCATGGACAGCGGTGTAGCGGTGGTCCACCGGGGTGAAATCGATCAGGGTGATGGCGTCCGCGTGATCCGCGTGGCCTGCCTGAGCCCCCTGATCGGCGTGATCAGCATGATCCGGAGACGCGGTGCTCCGGCCCACGCCCAGCGTGGCGAGCGCCGCGGCGGTCGATGTCAGTACACCGACGTTCGCGGCGTCGTCACCGATGACCAACATCGTGCGATCGGCACTCGGGGTGAGGTCGACGCACACCGGGGCCGACAGCCCCATCGGCTCGCCGAGCCAGATCCGAATCGTCTTCGCCGGGGTCGACTGAGCACGGGCCAGCTTTTCGAAGATCCCGTCACGGGTGATGTCACCGGGCCGGTCACCGTCGTACACCGCGGGAACACGGACGTGGTGCCGTGCGTGGGCGAGCTTGCGCATGGCCCCGAGCATCGCCGTGCGGGTGCCGGCCTCGATGAAGGCGATCTGGAACTTCGTGTCACGACCGAGCTGGCCCGAGCTGGGATTGTAGATCGCTTCACCCCGAAGGCCCAGCTGACTGGCGCTGGGATTGTTCTCGGCGAGTACCCGGCGGCTGACCTGGTCATCGCAGCGCAGCGCGACCCGCACCTCCATCTGCCGGACGGTGCTACCGCCCATGACGACCGGGCTGCTCGGCGTCTGCGACGAGAGCAGTACGTGGATCCCGTACGCCCGACCCATGCGGACGAGGGTCTCCAGGCTGGCCGCCGCGTCCCGGCCGACCGCGTCGTCGACGTCGAACAGGACGTGGAACTCGTCGACGACGAGCAGGATCCGGGCGAGCCGTGGGTCGCTGGCCCCGTTCGCGGCCCTGGCCCGGGCGCTCCGGTAGTTGGCGAGTTTCTCGACCCCGTATTTTTTGAAGAGCTCCGCACGGAAATCGATCTCCGTCAGTAGTGTGCGCATCGTTTCCAGGCCGAACTCGCGTTCGCTGTGAATGGCCACCTGGCGGGCATGCGGCAACTGCCGGACGGCATAGTCCTGGAACTCGATGCCCTGCTTCAGGTCTACCAGGTAGAGCTCCAGTTCCGCCGGGGAGTAGACGGTCGCCGCGGCCAGCACGATCGTGTGCAGCAGGGTCGTCTTTCCCGAGCCGGTGGTACCGGCGACCATGACGTGATTGCGGGTGCCCTCACCCAGCCGCATGGCCATGACGTCGTCCAGGCTGTACGTCCCGATCGGGATCACGAGCCCGTCGGAGGCATCGCCCTGCCACCAGGTGGCCGGATCGCCCGCGTCGACCGGTCGCTCCATACCGGCGATGCCCCCGAGCTCGGGTCTGGTCGCCGCCGGCACCAGCGACAACACGCGGTCCAGGGAGACGACCACCTTGCCGGCGTCACGCGCCCGATCCGCGACACGGTCGACGATCGTTCCCAGCATCCGGGACGTCTCCCAGGTCGGCTCGCGCGGATGCTCCAGCACGAGCTCCCACCGGTCGGCCGCCGGCGACCCCGCCGCGGCCGGCCCGGGCCTGGCCCGCCCTCCCCCGACCAGCTCCAGGTGGTGGGGATGCTCGGGGTCATCGTCCGTGATCATCAGGACGGTGTAGACACCGCACCGAGGGCCGTTCGCCATGACCTGGTCGAGCCGGGTAAGGCTGTCCGGCGTGGTGAATCCGCGAGGGTAGTCGAAAACCACCACGACGTGGTAAGGCTCAGGGCGCGCGTCAACCAGCTGGTTGTAATCGACAAGCGAGTCCAGCCGGTGCGGGCCCAGCAGGTCCCGTTCGATCCGCCCGATGCGCCCGACCAGCTCGGCGAGCCTGCCCTCGATCTCGTGATAGTCGATGAGCGGGGTCTCCATGAGCCGCACGTCAGTCGAGTTCAGCCCGGAGAGCGACCGCACGGACCGACCCAGCGAGATCGAGTCGACAACCGACAGCCGCAGCTGGCCGGGTGGGATCGAGGCCAGCATCCGGCCGATCAGGCCGAGCGCGACGTCGGAATGTTCGGTGTTCGCGCGACCGGCCTTGACAACGAGGTTGGTCGTGCGGGGAAACGGCAGGAGGGCGGGCACGACGAGTTGCCCGCCGTCATGCCCGGCCCGGATGTACCACCCGATTCGCAGTCCGTCGACGGGTGTGGAGACCGGGGACCACGTACTCCAGTCAGCGTCCGCCGGCAGACTGATCCCGTCGAGGTCGGCGCGGACCGCGGCGACCTCCGCCTGGAACAGCGCCAGACTTTGCCGCCAGGCGCGCTTCGCGGCCGCGACGGCGTTGCCGTGGCTGGCCCGGGCGTTCTGGGCGGCCGTCCGCACCTGCGCGTCGAGGTCCTCGGTCGCCCGTACGATCAGTTCGTCAGCGCGTCGAACGGCAGCTACCGCGACCCTGGTCCAGTGCCGTTTGCTTCGCAGTGGCGAGCGCAGGCGACGAACGGCCAGCGCCAGCGCGTCGACGACCTCCGTGGCGCTGTGCTCGGGAACGGGGCCGTGCTGGCGGCCTTCCTCGGTCTCCCATAATCGCGGTCGGGAAACGAGGATGTCACGCACCTCGGTCACCCGGCTCTCGACCTCTCGCGCGCGCCAGTCGGCCCACTTCGCCACTGCCTGGCTGCGCTTCTTGCCCACTTTGTCGCGCTCTCCGGCAAGCGCCGCGTCGGCCTCGTTCACCGCACGGTCCGCCTCACCGACAATGCGGTCCGCATCGGCACGTAGCCGCTGCAGCCTTTGGATGAGATCTTCGCGGCCCGCCTGCGCCTCACTCATCCTGAGCGCCCACCGACCGCCGCGGCCCGTCATCCTGGACGTCCGCCCACCACTGCGGCCTGTCGTCCTGGGCATCCGCCGACCGCCGCGGCCTGTCGTCCTGGCGGCGGCGGCGCGAGCGAGCCTCGTTCTCCTGTTCGGCGAAGATCCGGTTGATGTCACCCACAGCCTGGTCCATGTCTGTCGACGTCCTCGCGAACTCCGCGAGTTCCGCGGCCATGGGCCGGGCGTAGTGCTCCAGATAGCGGTGGCCGGGCGTGTCGGTCCAGCTCCGCGTCAACTCGGTGAGGGCCCCGCTGAAACGAGCCAGGACGTCACCCGCGATCTGGACGGATTCGGTAAGACGGCTGTACTCCGCGGGCCGGTGCAGCGGTGCGTCAGGATCCATCGGACTACCCGATGCCGGAGAAGGGACTGGCAGACCCGGTCAGCGCGGCGGAGACCAGGCTGGGGAGATCCGAGTTGTACTCGTCGAGCAGATCGACTCTGCAGGTGAGCAGGAAGGTCGCGCTCGTTGCGAGGTCACGGAGCGCGGCCGCCCTCGCTGCCGCGAACTGGGCGCGGCCGACCTCTGCCTGGACCCGGTCACGCAGCGAGAGTGCGGCGCTCACGCGCTGCTCGGCCCGGTGTGCCTCGACCCGGGCCTCCGCGAGCCTTCCCATGGCCTGGTCCAGCCTGCGGGTGGCGAGGGCCAGGCCCGCCTCGGCACGCGCGACGGCCGCCATGGAACCGGAGACATCCGCCGGCCGCGGGTTCATCCCCTCCCGGTCGGTGCCGCCGCGTTCCGTGTGGGCTCGTTCGAGCTCCGCCTGGGCCCGTGCCAGCGCGTGGCGCGCGTGCTCGACCGCTGTCTCCGCGGTCCGCACCGCGTTCTCGGCCGACGCCAGCTCCCGCATGGCCTCGTCGTACTCGATGCGCCGCGACCGCACGTTCTCCTCGGCCCGATCCGTCAGCGCGGTCAGTCGGCTGACCATCTCGGCGACCACGTTGTCGATACCGGCCACCGTGGTCGCCATCACCTCCACATGCCTGTTGAGCACGGCGGGGTCCGCCGATACGAGTGACACCTGCCTCCCGCCCCGTTAAGTCCGTCCGCCCCGTAGCGTCGCGACCGCTCAGGAGGACAAGTTGAGATAGTCGTTGAGCGGCTCGGTCTTCCGGCGCACCTTCTGGGCGATATCGTTCGAGGTGCCGAGGAAGGCGCGGAGCCTGTCAGCCATCTCCGCGACCTCGGACGCGAACTGCTGCCCCTGGGCATCCTGCCAGTCAAGACCATCGAAGTGGGAACGAAGCCTGCCGATCTCGCCGAGCATGCCCGTGCTGAAGTCGTTGAGATGCGTGGCGAACTTGGCCATGGCATCCGGGTCGGCGTGCACCTGTCGGGTCATCGATCCTCCGTTCCTCGGGCCGCGGCGCCGAATGTCGCCTTTTTACGGGATCTGAAAGCCAGACAAAATCATTGTCGCAGCCCGGACTCCGCGGCGCAGCCCTTTTCTGCAAGCCTGGTCGGCCGGCCAGCGCCCAGTGCCCGAACCCGCTTGTTCCGAGGTCTGGTCACCGATGCCGTCCCGACGGAGGCAGAATGCTCGGCGGAAAAACCTCGGAGCATCAGCTCAGAAGAGCACGCTGCCGGTGGGTGACTCGCCGAGGCGGTAGCAGGTGTCGCTGTCGCGCAGGTAGCCGAAGGCGAACGCCTGGGCGCGCTGGCGGGGCGTGCCGTGCGCGCCGTCCGAGGTGGCGGTCTCGCGGTCGAACCAGCCACGGTCGCGGGTGTCACCGAGGGTGAAGAACAGCAGGGCGCCGGAAAAGGCGTCGCCGATGTCGAGCCGGTCGGCGTCGGTGGCGAAGCGGGCCTCGTCGCCGGCGAGGCAGTCGGCCTGGTTCTCCTCCGCGCGGGACACGACCCCGGTCCGGCCGGAGTGGGTGGCCGCCCGGTGGGCCAGCTCATGCATGATCACGTACATCGGGTAGGACGGGCCGCCGGCGTCGTGCAGTTCGGTCATGAAGTCGACGCTGTACGCGACGGTGTCGTCGAGTGGGCAGTAGAGGGCGTTGCCGGCGAAGGCGGCCGGGTCGGTTTCGCCCTCTCCGCAGGCGATCGGTGGGATCTCGCCGTCGCGGTAGGGGACGAAGCGCGGCGCGGTCCACTGGTCGCCCAGCTCACCGGCCCAGTAGGTGTTCACCGCACCGGGACACCCCGCCGGTTCGGAGATGATCGCCTCGACGTCCTGAACTGTCTCGACGGGACCGCCGCAGCTCCCGGCGGGCGCGGTCAGCTCCGCGGCCGGGGCGGCGCCGTCCCCGGCGGCCGTCGACTCCAGCCCGGCGCATCCAGCCAGCAGACTGCCGCCGAGTGCAGCGGCGAGCATGCCCGCCAGGACCGTTCGCCTGACTCCCATGCCGCCCACCGTATGAGCCCGTGTGGGCACATGGCCCGGTTCGTCGGCACTCGGACAGATCTGGTCGCGGGCCCCGCCCGCACCGTGGTGTTCGAGTGGCGGCCGCCTCCGGCCCCGCCGCCCACCGACCATCGCCCGCCGGCCTCTACCACCCGGGGTTCTCGCCGACCCACTCCTTAGTAAGTGTTCACTTGTGTCTTTGGGTCAACGCGGCTAGCCTGCTCTCCACGCGGCGGATCAGTCCGGGGAGTGCGACGCGTGACCGCCGTGGGCGCGTCGAAGGCACGGTCCCGTCGTCACCGAGGTCGCTCAGCTCCCGGAGAGGCCGTGAACGTACACGCGGGTATGTGCCGAACCGGCGCAGCCGAAACGACGCGAGGAGACCCGAGTGGTCAAGCTGGCTGACGGAATTCGAGTGGTCGACGCCGACGCACACATGACCGAGCGCCACGACCTGTTCACCGAACGGGCGCCGAAAGGCTACGAGGACCGGGTCCCCCACGTCGAGCGGATCGACGGCGTCGACATGTGGATCGTCGAGGGCAAGGCGTTCGGCAAGGCAGGCTCCGGCGGCACCGTCGACCACCACGGGAAGAAGCACCCGTTCCGGGACTCCCAGGGCGGGTCCTGGGGCATCAACGACGTGCACCCCGCGGCGTGGGATCCGAAGGAGCGCCTGCGCCTGATGGATGAGCTCGGCATCCACACGCAGGTCCTCTACCCCAACGCGATCGGCATCGGCGGCCAGAACCTGCGGAACTCGGTCCAGGACCCGATCGTTCTCCGGCTCTGCGTCGAGCTCTACAACGACGCGATGGCGGAGGTCCAGGCGGAGTCGGGCAACCGGCTGCTCCCCATGCCGATCATGCCCGCGTGGGACATCCAGGCCTGCGTCCAGGAGGCCGAGCGCTGCGCCGCCCTGGGCTACCGCGGGGTCAACATGACCGCCGACCCGCAGGACTCCGGCTCACCCGACCTGGGCGACCCCGCCTGGGACCCGTTCTGGGAGGTCTGCGCCGGGAACCAGCTCCCCGTGCACTTCCACATCGGGGCCAGCCAGACCGCGCTGTCCTACTTCGGCACGACCTACTGGCCGAGCCAGGACGACTACGTGAAGCCGGCGATCGGCGGCGCGTCGCTGTTCCAGAACAACTCCCGGGTACTGCTCAACAGCGCCTACTCCGGGATGTTCGACCGTCACCCCGACCTGAAGATGGTCTCGGTCGAAAGCGGCATCGGCTGGGTGCCGTTCATGCTCGAGGCGATGGACTACGAGCTCGAGGAGAACGCGCCGGAGTACTTCCACAAGCTGCAGAAGCGGCCGTCGGAGTACTTCGCGTCGAACTGGTACGCGACCTTCTGGTTCGAGAAGGGCCGCGGCGACCTCCAGCACCTCGTCGACACCGTCGGCGAGGACAACATCATGTTCGAGACCGACTTCCCGCACCCGACCTGCCTGCACCCGGACCCCCTCGGAATGGTCGGTGAGACGATCGCCTCGCTGCGTCCCGAGACGCAGCGGAAGGTCATGGGCGGCAACGCGGTCAAGCTCTACCGCGTCTGACCCGGCTCGCGGCGTGAACCCGGCACGACCGGGCGGGCCCGCTCCAGGCAGTGGCCATGGAACGGGCCCGGGCGGCCGGCCGCCGGACACGACGACAAGGACGGGCCGCAGCACCCGCGATCCCGGGCCCGGACCGTCATGGCGGTTTGGTGCTCAGATCTGGTTGACCCCGCCGTCGACGTGGAGGTTGCTGCCGGTGGTGAAGCTGCTTGCCGGGGAGGCGAGGAACAGCACGGCGTTCGCGACCTCGTCCGGGTGACCCATGCGACCCAACGGCACCTCGCTGGCCAGGGAGCCCTTCAGTTGGTGGGCCTGCTCCTCGTCGGCGGCCAGGCCGGTGATGCCTGGGGTGTCGATGGGGCCGGGAGTGATGGCGTTGACCCGGATGCCCCGGCCCTTGAGCTCGTCGCGCCGGGGAACAGTTTGTAGATCGTCAGCGGCGAGACGCGGGCACGGCGCGCCACCTCGCGCGTCTGGACGGCGTCGTGGCCACCGGACTCGAGCAGCTCCAGCACCACGCTGAGAATCGCGTCGGCTGGCTCAGACCCGGGCACCTGGTTCATCTCCGCCGTGTCCCGCCGCCCTGCGGCTCGGCGGTGAGGATGTCGTCGCGGAAGCCAGCGGCGAGGGCGCGTAGCGCGGCGTCGAGGTAGAGGGTGAGATCGGCGTCCGCGTGGATGGACCAGCGTTCGTAGGCGGCACGGCAGACGGCGAGGGTGGCCCGGCCGACGGCGAGCGGGTAGAGCGAGTCGGCCGGCTGATCGGTGCGGCGGGCGACGAACTCGGTGATCGCGCGCTCCCAGGCGTCGTAGTGCACCGTGGCGCTGGCGACGAGTTCGGGCACCGTGCTGATCAGATGCATGCGCATGCGCAGCTCAGGCACGTCCTCGGCCCGGTAGTAGTTGGCTGCGATGACCGCGTGACGGACGGCGTCCATCACGGGCAGGTCGCCGGAGGTCTGCTGGAGATTGGCGCGGATCGTGGTGACCTCGTTGTCGAACTCGTTCCACAGCACCTGCGACTTCGCGTCGAAGTACTTGCGGGCGCTCGTCCCGCGGGGCCGGCCACGGCGGTCGGGGCTTGTTTGTGGCACTAGGTGACGTTATTGTGCCCGATATTCGTCACACGGTGCCTAAATCACGGTGCCCACATGACCAGCCGAAGGAGCAGCTCGATGACGGACACCCAGACCCAGGCGAACGACGAGGTCACGGCAGAGGTTCCGGAGCCGTTGGTGGCGGACGAGCTGCTGGTCGAGGAGGTGTCGATCGACGGCATGTGCGGTGTCTACTGATCCCGCCGCTCGGCCGTCGCCGTTCGACCTTGACGCCGCCTGGTACGTGCCGGCGCAGGTGTCGATCCGCCCCGAGCGCTTCGGCGCGCTGCTGTACCACTTCGGTACCCGGCGCCTGTCGTTCCTGAAGAGCCCCGGGCTGCTGAAGGTCGTGCAGGTACTGGCCGACTTCCCGACAGCCCGCGCGGCCTGCGCCGACGCGGGCGTGTCGGCGGCCGAGCTGCCCGCGTACCGCGCCGCTCTGGCCACGTTGGCCGCGTCGGAGATGATCCGGGAGAGGAAACCGTCGTGAGCACACCGCTGCCACTGGTCGAGCAGTTCCAGTACGGCCTGGACGCGCCGATCTGCCTGACCTGGGAGCTGACCTACGCCTGCAACCTGGCCTGCGTGCACTGCCTGTCCAGCTCGGGCCGGCGTGACCCACGCGAGCTGTCCACCGCCGAGTGCAAGGCCGTGATCGACGAGCTCGAGCGGATGCAGGTGTTCTACGTCAACATCGGTGGCGGCGAGCCGACCGTCCGGTCGGACTTCTGGGAGCTCGTCGACTACGCCACCGCCCACCACGTGGGGGTCAAGTTCTCCACCAACGGAGTCATGATCACCCCCGAGGTGGCGGCGCGGCTGGCCGCCAGCGACTACGTCGACGTGCAGATCTCGCTCGACGGCGCGACCGAGGCCGTCAACGACGCGGTGCGCGGGCCCGGCTCGTACCAGACGGCGATGCGCGCCATGGCAAACCTGGCCGCCGCCGGGTTCCGCGGGTTCAAACTGTCGGTCGTGGTGACCCGGCACAACGCCGGCCAGCTCGACGAGTTCAAGGCGATCGCCGACCGGTTCGGCGCGCAGCTGCGGCTGACCCGGCTGCGGCCGTCCGGCCGGGGCGCCGACGTCTGGGACGAGCTGCACCCGACGGCCGCCCAGCAGCGGGAGCTCTACGACTGGCTGGTGGCGCACGGCGAGCGGGTCCTCACCGGGGATTCGTTCTTCCACCTGGCCGCCTACGGCGACGCGCTGCCCGGGCTCAACCTGTGCGGCGCCGGGCGGGTGGTGTGCCTCATCGACCCGGTCGGTGACGTCTACGCCTGCCCGTTCGCCATCCACGACAGCTTCCGCGCCGGCAACGTCCGCGGCGAGGGCGGGTTCACCGGGGTCTGGCGGACCTCGGAGCTGTTCGCCGACCTGCGCCAGCCGCAGACCGGCGGGGCCTGCACATCGTGCTCGGCGTTCGACGCCTGCCGGGGCGGGTGCATGGCGGCGAAGTTCTTCACCGGCCTGCCGCTGGACGGCCCCGACCCGGAATGCGTGAAGGGCCACGGCGCGGCCGCGCTGACCGCGGTGGACCTCGAGCTGGTGCCGAAGCCGTCGCTGGACCACTCCCGCCCGGCGTCCCGCCGGTCGGGCCCGGTCCCGGTGACGATCGGCGCGCGCCCACCCGACCGCGCGTGTGAGGAGAGCCCGCTGGCCGGGCTGAGGCTCTGACATGCGAGGAACTGAGGCACGAGCCGTGGACAGCTGGCGGGCGGCGTGACCGCCGACCGCCCCGTCGCCGTGGTCACCGGGGCGGCGCGCGGGATAGGCGCGGCCACCGTGCTGGCGCTGGCGCAGCAGGGCTGGGAGGTGCTCGCGGTCGACCGCGGGAAGGACGATCCCGCGCTCGCCTACCCGATGGGCACCGAGGCCGAGCTCGGGGAGGTGGTGGCGGAGGCGAACTGGCGGGTCGAGGCGGCGGACCGGGTCCGCCCGTTCATCGCCGACGTCCGGGACGCCGCCGCGCTCCAGGCCGCCGTCGCCGAGGCCGAGGCCCGGTGGGGTGGCCTGGACGCCGCCGTCGCGGCCGCCGGGGTGATCGCCGGCGGCGTGCCGCTGTGGGAGGTCCCGGCGGAGCAGGAACAGGCCGTGCTGGACGTGAACCTCGGCGGTGTCCTGAACCTGGCTCGGGCGGCCGTGCCCGCGATGCTGCGGCGGCCACCGCCGCGGCACGGCCGTTTCCTGGCGGTGGCGTCGGCCGCGGCGACCCGCGGGCTGCCGATGCTGGCCGCCTACTGCGCGGCGAAGGCCGGCGTCACCGGGCTGGTCCGGGCCCTGGCAGCCGAGCTGGGAGACACCGGTGTCACCGCGAACGCGGTCAGTCCGGGCTCCACCGACACACCGATTCTGGCCGAGAGCGCCCGCCTGTACGGCCTCAGCGGGGCGCCGGAGTTCGCCGCGCAGCAACCGCTCCGACGGCTGCTCGCCCCGGCGGAGGTCGCGGAGGTCCTCGCCTTCCTCGCCGGACCGGCCAGCAGCGGGATGACCGGTGCCGTCGTACCGGTCGACGGAGGCCTCGCGCTGTGACCACGCCCGTGGCTCCGCTGCCGGCCGGCTTCCGGGTCGTTCTCGACACGTCGGCACGGCGGCTGAGCGCCGACAGCTGGCTCGGCGGCTCGCCGGCCAGGGTGATCCGGCTGACCGCGGCCGGCCAGGCCGCCTGGCAGGAGCTCGCGACCGGCCCGGTGGTGTCCCCGCGGGCAGGCGCCCTGGCCCGCCGGCTCACCGACGCCGGCCTGGCACATCCCAGGCCGCCCACGCCGCGGCACGACCCGGACGTCACCGTCGTGATCCCGGTCCACGACCGCGTCGACAAGCTGGCCCGGTGCCTCGCCGCGGTGGGCGACCGCCACCCGGTCGTCCTGGTCGACGACGGCTCGCGCGAGCCCGGAGCGATCATCGAGCTCGCCGACCGGTTCGGCGCGAAGGTGATCAGGCGCCCCGTCAACGGCGGGCCGGCGGCGGCCCGCAACACCGGGCTGGCGGCGACCGCCGGCGAGCTCGTCGCCTTCGTGGACAGCGACTGCGTGCCGCCGACGGGCTGGATCGGCGCGCTGGCCGCGCACTTCGCCGACCCGCTGGTCGGCGCCGTGGCCCCGCGCACGGTCCCCGTTCCCGGCGCGCCGGGCGGCTGGGCCGGCCGGTACGCCGGCACCACACGCAGCCTCGACCTCGGCGGCACGCCGGCCCGGGTCGGGTCGAACACCCGGGTGGCCTACGTCCCGACCGCCGCGATCCTGGTCCGCCGCGCGGCGCTGGCCGAGATCGCCGGCGGCGGTCCGGCCGCCGGCGGGGCGTTCGACACCACGCTGTCGGTCGCGGGCGAGGACGTCGACCTGGTGTGGCGGCTGGACAAGGCGGGCTGGCGCATCCGGTACGACCCGACCGTCGAGGTCCGGCACCTGGAACCGGAGACCTGGGCCGGGCTGCTCGGCCGGAGGTTCCGGTACGGCACGTCCGCCGCGCCGCTGGCGCTGCGCCACCCGGGATCGCTGCCCCCGCTCGTCCTGTTCCCGGGGCCGGCGCTGACGGTCGCCGCGCTGCTCGCCCGTCGGCCCGCGCTGGCCGCCGCCGCGTACACCTGTTCGGTACTGCGCACCGTGCGGACGCTGCGCCGGTCAGACCTGCCCGTCCGGGAGGTGGCGCGCGCGACGGCAGGTGCCGTCGGCCGGACCTGGCTCGGCGTCGGCCGGTACGGCACCCAGTACGCCCTGCCGCTGCTCGCGGCCGGCGCCGCGGGTGGCGGCCGCCGGCGCTGGGGACGTCGGGCGGCGGTGGCATCACTGGTCGTCGGCCCGGCCCTGGCGGAGTGGGCGGGCCGGCGCGGGTCGATGGACCCGGTGCGGTTCGTGCTCGGCCGTCTCGCCGAGGACGTCGCCTACGGCAGCGGTGTGTGGACCGGGTGTGTGCACAACCGGACGACCATCCCGGTGCGCCCCACGATTGGCCGGCGCGCCCACGGGTCGAGAGGACCCGACCATAGATGAGAGGTCGACCGGCGCTCACCGGCGTTCACCGCGGAGCGCCACTGCCTGGCGATACAGCCGGCCCGCGCGGTAGGAGGAGCGGACCAGCGGCCCCGCCATCGCCCCGGCGAAGCCGAGCTCGGCGGCCCGGGCGGACCACCGTTCGAACTCCTCCGGCTCCACCCAGCGTTCCACCGGATGGTGGCGCGGGCCGGGCCGCAGGTACTGGGTCACCGTCACCAGATCACAACCAGCTGCCCGCAGGTCCGCCAGCACGGCGTCGACCTCGTCGACGGTCTCACCCAGACCGAGGATCAGGTTCGACTTCGTGACGATCCCTTCCCCGTGGGCACGGTTGATCACCTCAAGCGAGCGCTCGTAGCGGAAGCCCGGCCGGATGCCGCGGAAGATCCGGGGCACCGTCTCGACATTGTGGGCAAGCACCTCCGGGCCGGCACCGAACACCTCGGCCAGCAGGGCCGGGTCACCACGGAAGTCCGGGATCAACAGCTCGACGCCGGTTCCGGAGGAACGCGCATGGATCTGGCGCACGGTCTCGGCGTACAGCCAGGCCCCTCCGTCGGCCAGGTCGTCCCGTGCCACCCCGGTGACGGTGGCGTAGTGCAGTCCCAGGCTGGCGACGGATTCGGCCACCCGGCGAGGCTCGTCCCGGTCGAGCGGAGCGGGCCTGCCGGAGTCGATCTGGCAGAAGTCGCAGCGCCGCGTGCAGACGTCCCCGCCGATCAGGAAGGTCGCCTCCCGATCCTCCCAGCACTCGAAGATGTTCGGGCAGGCGGCCTCCTCGCACACCGTGTGCAGCCCGGACTCGCGGACCACGGCCATCACCTCGGTGTAGGCGGGACCGACGCGCATCCGGGTGCGCATCCACGGCGGCTTGTTCTCGACCGGGGTCCGGGCGTTGCGGACCTCGAGCCGCAGCATCGCACGGCCGTCCGGTGTCACGGGCCGTCCTTTGTCATGGGCCGTCCTTGGTCATCAGCTCGTCCCGGCGGTGGCCCGCCACGATGCCGACGGCTCCTCGATCCGGTACAGCTTTGTCGCGTTCTCCCAGAGAATCTTCCGGCGCGCTCCCCCGTCGACGTGCCCGAGGCCGGACGTGATGGTCTCCTGGATGTTCTGGAACAGGCAGGTGGTGTGCGGGAAATCGGTCTCGAAGAGGATGTTGTCGATCGGCATCAGATCGAGGAAGTGCTTCGGGGCTACCGACTCGAACCAGTAGGTGACGAAAACGCTCTGGCGGAACAGATCCGACGGCAGCACGTCTCCCGACTGGCGCTCCCGGCCCGGGCGGAACGCGCCGAGCCAGCTGTAGTCGGTGGCCTCGAGCATGAACGGAAGCCAGCCGATACCGCTCTCCACGGAGACGAACTTCAGCTCGGGATAGCGGGACAGCACGCCCGACGTGATCAGATCCGAGCACTGGACACCGTTCTTCATGAACAGGCTCACCGCGCAGTAGGCCTGCGCCCCTTCCACGCCGTGCTGGGCGTAGCGCTCCGGGGTGGACAGCTCCAGGGTGTCTCCGGCGCTGCCGATGTGGAAGTGGATCGGCAGGTCGGCCGCACGGGCGACCTCCCACAACGGATTCCAGTGCGGCGATCCGAGCACGGGCAGCCCGTAGCGTTGCGGCTCGCCGGTGAACAGGATTCCCCGCGCGCCCAACGGGGCGCACCGCTCGATCTCCCGTACGGTCTCGTCGATGTCCCAGAACGGTGTGGCGATCACCGGCAGCAGCCGGCGCAGGTCGGCCGAGGACCACTCGACGAGGAAGTCGTTGTAGGCCGACACACACAGCAGCTTGAGCGTGTCGTCCTTCAGCTTCAGGAAGTTCTCGCTGCCGAACCCGCCCACGTTCGGGTAGAGCACCTGGGCCCAGATACCCGCCTCGTCCATGTACTTCAGGCGGGCATCCGCCTGATACGCGCCCGGGTGGCAGTCCTCGTAGGTCTGCGGGTACTCGGGCGGGAACGTCGGCCATCCCGCCGGAGCCGTCACGCCGACCGGCGCCAGCCGCTCCCCGTGGAGCACCCAGGTGTCCGCCGTGCCCTGCCGCACCACGTGTGGAACGTCCTCGCGATACTTCGCCGGCACCCGAGCGGTCCACACGTCCGGCGGCTCGGTGATGTGACTGTCCGCGTCAATGATCAACTCTGGCGCTGCCATTTCCCCTACTTTCCTGGTTTCTTCGCGCTGCCGTCATGAACCATCATCAGCGTGTTGCCTGCGGCCGTCTTTGCACATTCGGTCAAGTCCTTGTTCGTTTCGGCGGCCAGCTCTCCGCCAATGCCGACCGAGCGAGCGGCCGGATCTCGCCGTTCCAGCCGTTCCGCGATGGCACCGACCGGGCGCCGCGGTCACGCGGCGTCGGGGCCCTTGCGGACGCGTGTCAGGACTCCTTTTCGGCCAGTCGCCGAACGCCCTTCTTGCGCACGGCGACGTCGCCGGTGGCACATGCCCGGCAGGCCAGCCGAAGATGGGTGAGATCACGACGTCGCGCACCGGGAAGTCGGTTTTCGAGGGCGTCGGTTTCCTCGCCGTCGGCGGGTGTCAGGTGCTCAACTCCGCTGAGCACCTCGAAGTGGCATACCGTGCACGTGGCCTGGCCGTGGCACACCGTGGGCCAGTGGTACCCGAGTCGCCAGGCCGCCTCGATGATCGTCTCGCCGGGCTCGGGCGTGAGATCCGCGCCGATGGGCTCGACCCGGACCAACGGCCGTCTGGGCCGCCCACTCCCCTCTTCGGTCACCTGGCCACCGGGTCGCCGGAGACGACGTGCGCGGCGTGCTTCATACCGATGTAGGAGAAGACGCAGCTGTTCCCGATGCTGGCGCCCGCCCCCAGATAGGTGCGTCCCATCACCGACGCGCTGCAGTTCCCGGCGGCGTACAGACCCGGGATCGGATCATGGTTGGTGTCGAGCACACGGGCGAACTCGTCACAGAGCAGCCCGCCGCTCGTCCCCACGTCACCCGGGTAGAGCTCGACCGCGTAGAAGGGCGCCTTCTCGACGGGCGCGAGCGAGGCGTTCGGCTGGTTGCCGTAGTCGCCCTGGTACCGCTCGTGAGCCCCTTCGCCACGGTGGAAGTCGGGGTCGGTGCCCTGCTTCGCGAACCCGTTGAACCGCTCGACCGTGGCGGCCAGCCCGGCCGGGTCTATGCCGCACGCCCGCGCCAGTTCCTCCACCGTGTCGGCCTTCTTCATGTAGCCGCTGGTGATCCACTCTTCGGGGGTGTTGGGACGGAACGCGAACAGGTAGCGGGCGCGGTGGCGGGAGTCCATGACCAGCCAGCTCGGAATGGACTCACCGGCCGTGTTGTGCGCGTACATCTGCCGCCCGGCCTCCATGTAGGAGACCGCCTCGTTGAAGTACCGCCGGCCGGCCCGGTCGACGATGATCGAGCCCGGCTTGCTCCGCTCTCCGGTGTGCAGGCTCGGACGTCCGCCGGGCTGGATGGAGGCCGGGATCCACAACGCCTCGTCCATGAAGTCGACGGCGGCGCCGACCCGCTGGGCGGCCTCGATCGCCTCACCCGTGTCCCCGGGGTTGGCGATGGTCCACGACCCCTCGTTCGGCTGCTTCGAGTAGCGTCTGCGCATCTCGGCGTTGCGGGCGAACCCGCCCGAGCTCAACAGCACGCCGCGGCGGGCGCGGATCCGGACGGTCTGCCCGTCCCGACTGGCCACGACGCCGGCCACCCGGCCGTCCTCGACGATCAGGTCGACCAGCCCGGTGTCTGTCCAGACCGTCGCCCCGGCCGCCAGCGCCGCCTCCAGGGCCTGCGCGATCAGTGCCGCGCCGTTGGCCAGCCGGGTCTGCCTCCTGAGCCTGCCCATGGCCGTCCGCATCCCCACCCGGAGGGCGGTGCGCATGGCTTTCGGCCGCCGCTTGATCAGCTGCAGAGTGGACGCCTCGCGGGTCATCACGACGATTCCGAGCGCGGCCGTCATGCCCGGCATCAACTTCGCGAGCCACGGTCCGAGCTTCCTGCCATCGGTCACCGCGGGTTCGATGGAGCGGCCGCGGGCGCTGCCGCCACGAATTCCCGCCACCTGCGCGTAGTAGTCGCTGTACCCTTCGCACCGCTCGAAACGCAGGCCCAGGCCCTGCAGGAAGCGGACCATGTTGGAGCCTTCGACGATGTAGGCGAGCCGCCGCTCCCGCGACGAGGCGGGTCCTACGTCCCCGACCACCGACTCGAAGTACGCCAGCGCGTCCTCAAGGGAGTCGGGAACGCCGTCGGCCTGCATGAGCGGGTTGTCCGGCAGCCACAGCACGCCGCCTGACATGGCCGTGGACCCGCCGATCATCGACTGCTTCTCGATCACCAGCGTGTCCAGGCCGCTCGCCGCCGCGGCCACGGCGCCGCACAGACCACCGCCCGAGCCCACGACAACGACGTCAACGGCATGGTCGTAGCTGGCATCCGACTTCGACACG